>NZ_JAMOKS010000031.1:0-86118 GCF_023656785.1 Parabacteroides caecihominis | reverse complement strand
TGCCAATTTGGCATAATGTAAATATACACTCATTTCAAAAGTATACGTAATAAATATAGCTGCAAATAGCTATAGAACTATTAGTTAAGGGAAGTGTTAATGATTTTTAGTGGACACGTGTGGTTCGCGAACCGCCCTTACGGTGTCAATGTAAGCCTGTAAGGCTTTAACAAATCAGCCCAGGGTTCTAACCCTGGGTTTATGAAAACCCGCTCTTGTCTTTCCGCCCTGTAAGGGCGGGACAAGCTAAATATCAATCCTTTTCGTCTTGTCGCACCCCTACAGGGTGCCTCAGAAAGAGAAGGATTCAAGGGAACCCGGGGTTAGAACCCCGGGCTAGTTTGTTACAGGCCTACAGCCTGAAGACACCGTCGCTAACTGGCTCATCCTATAATTAGCAGATAGCTCAAATCTTTCTAAATTGGCACATTGGCATATTGCCACATTATTCCCTATGTTCCATCGCGAAGCCCGATTTTCAAATCTCAATAAAAAAAGACTTCCAACCAGTGGAAACCTTCTTCGTGTTATTTTACTTAAAATAGATCTTTCAACAATCCTGCTCTTCGTGATGACGTGCTTCTTTGCGGTTCTACAATATTTATCGGAAATAAAATGTCGTTTCGTCACACCACGTCACCGCTGTCTACAAAGTGGGTAGGCGCTTGCCGTATCTTTGATATGTAATTAATAATCAACTAAAAACAATAAAGTATGGCATTGCAGTTTCATTTGGTTCAAAGGAAGAACCTTAGTAAAAATGTAGAGGTAGGGAAAGAGAAACTCTACTATGCGCAGACCCGGGCGACGGGGACGTGTTCCTTCGATGAGTTGTGCGAAATTGTGGCAGAGAGTTCTACTGCTTCGAGCGGTGATGTGAAGGTGGTGATAGACCGTGTGATCAAATTCCTGCTCCTGTTCCTGGCCCGCGGGGAGGTGGTGCAGTGTGGCGAGCTGGGTACCTTCCAGTTGTTGCAGACCAGTTCGGGGAGTGTGACTACTGAGGAGTTCTCTTCGAATATGTTGTATCGCGCCCGCCTTCGCTTCCGTCCCGGTCCTAAGTTGCGTGAGTTGATCCTGACGGCTAAGAGCGAGCGTTTCAAGCTCGAAGAGTCGAAACCTGCCACACCAGGTGGTGGAAGTGATCGTCCTGAAATTGAATGATCTCTGTAACCTGTGTGTATGGATAAGTATTCATTTACCCGCAAGTACCTCCCCGCCGCACGTATGGCGGGTGAGTTGTACGGATTGAACCCGGTGGTGATCCTGGCTCAGTCTGCTATCGAAACCGGCTGGGGAGAGAGTTCCCTGGCTACCTGCTACAATAACTTTTTCGGACTGACGGGGTATGGTGTTGCCAATGCTTACTGGCATGGCGGCAAGACTGATCTGGATAAGCCGGACGGTCTGCTGTTTCGCCGTTACGACAGTCCTGAAAACAGTTTCCTGGATTTTGCTCGCCTGATAGCGACGGTTTATAAGCAGGCGGCAGCTGTGAGTCATTATCCCCGGGCGTATGCCCGTGAGATTGCTTACAGCAGGTATATCAGTGAAGTGAACGGGGATAACCGGGCGGCTTATTGCAAGATGTTGGAGAGCATTGCACAGTCGCTGGTTCCCATAGTGTATAATCTTAATAATGACAGCGTATGAGCGAGAAGACAAACAAGGTGAAAACGATCCTGCAATTTATTATGGATCTGCTGGGATTCCTGTTGGGAAGAAAGAAACAAGGATGATCCCCGTAAGGGCGGTTCGCGAACCGCCCTTACCGAACCGTCCCTTATGTCAATGCCGAAGAGATGAACATATAAATCATCATCCCGATAATGTCGTTCGTGATGGTGATAAATGGTCCGGTAGCCAATGCCGGATCAATTTTCAGGCGGTCGAGCGTCATCGGAACAAGCGTACCGAAAATACTGGCGAACATAACGACGGCGAACAAGCTCAGGGAGACGGAAGCCGTTATCCCTTTGTCGCCCAGCATAAAGAAGTTATATATGAATACGACCAGACTGATGATGCTGGCATTGATCAACGAAACAATCCCTTCCTTCAATATCTGCGGAAGAATGTTATCCTGTTTCAATGAGTTGTTTGCCAGACCCTGTACCACGATAGCGGATGACTGTATGCCGACATTTCCTCCTGTTCCACCGATCAGGGGAATAAACAAAGCCATTTTGGGATTACTCGCCAGATTCCCTTCGAACCCCCCGAGGATAACAGAGTTTGCCAGTCCGCCGATCATACCGATCAGCAACCAGGGTAGGCGGGCGGCCGTCTGTGTAAATACATTATCCGAAGTTTCCACGTCCTGCGAGATACCGGATGCCAACTGGTAATCACGTTCGTGTTGTTCGCGGACTTCATCCATTACGTCGTCGATGGTGATGCGGCCGACCAGGCGACCGATACTGTCTATTACCGGCAAGGCTACCAGGTCGTATTTCTCGATCGTTTCGGCAACCTCTTCGATACTGTCGCTTTCGCGGACCGAGATCGGCTCCTTCTTCATGACATGCTTGATCTTCGAGACGGACGGGTTGGTGATCAGCCGCTGGAGGGGAAGTACGCCTTTCAGCCGTTCGTCGTCGTCTATGACATATACATAATAGATTTCGTCCATATCTTCCGCCTGCTTGCGCATTTCATCGATACATTGAGGCATACTCCAGTTTTCGTTGACCACGATCATTTCCGTACCCATCAAACCGCCGGCGGTATCTTCATCATATTTCAGCAGGTCGACGATGTCGCCGGCCTGTTCGACGTCTTCAATATGCGAAAGGATCTCTTCCTGTGTATCTTCGTCCAACTCACGCATCAGGTCTACCGCGTCGTCGGTTTCCATATTGTCGACGAAGCGTTTGGCGATCAGTTCGTTGGGTAGTTCTTTCAGTAATTTATGGCGGTCCTCTTCATCCAGTTCCATCAGGACGTCGGCGGCCTTGTCGCCGTCCATCAGCAAATACAGATAGATTGCTTCCCGAAGATTTAACTCCTGGTATAGTTCAGCAATATCTGCCGGATATAAATCGTGAAGCAAAGCCTGTGCTTTGGCATCATCTTTTTCTGCGATGATACTTTTCAGGTTGTCGATATAGTCTTTCGTCAGTTCAATCATAGGTCATGTTGTTTGTAACCCCGTTTTTATTCCTTCTGTATAGTCCCCGTCTGCTTCAGCCACCGGTCTGCAATTAGTGTCAGTTCGACGAACTGTTCAACCGAGAGCTGCTCGGGCCGTTTGTCGAAAACCGGCAGTGCGTAGTCCGGACAATCCTTTCCCAGCAGTGGTTTCATCGAGTTCCGGAGTGTCTTACGACGTTGGTTGAAAGAGGTCTTGACTACCGTTTTGAATAATTTCTCGTCGCATCCCAGTTCTTTCCGGTCGTTCCGTACCATGCGGATGACTGCACTTTTCACTTTTGGAGGCGGGTCGAATACAAATTCACTGACAGTAAAGAGATATTCTACCGTATACCAGGCTTGCAACAGGACGCTGAGGATACCGTAGGTCTTGCTGCCCGGTCCGGCTGCCAGACGTTCTGCCACTTCTTTCTGGATCATCCCCGAACAGCAGGGCACGTGTTCTTTAAAGTCGAGGACTTTAAAGAATATCTGGCTGGATATATTATAAGGATAATTCCCGATCACACAGAACTGGCCGGGGAAAAGTTTGGAAAGGTCCAGCCGCAGGAAATCTTCTGCCAGGATACGCCCTTCGAGCGCCGGAAAGTTTTGTTCCAGGTAATCTACCGATTCCATATCCAGTTCCACCACGGTCAGGTCGTGGCCCGCTTCCAGCAGGTATTGGGTAAGCACTCCCATGCCGGGACCGATCTCCAGAACCGGTAAATCTTTGTAGTCCGACAACGTATCGGCAATACGCTGAGCGATTTGTAAATCCTTCAGGAAATGCTGTCCTAATGCTTTCTTTGGCTTAACTAATCTCATCCAGTTCTTTGGTGTAAAATGTTCGTATTAAAATATAATGCTTATCTTTGCGGGTGCACAAAAATACAACAAATAATTTAAAGTATCCTACGTAGAATGAATTTTAAGAGTATCCTACAAACGTTTGTCAAGATATTTTTACCCTTAGCTTTTGGCTGTTTGCTGCTTTGGTTTTTATATAGTCATATGGATGTCACCGAGATATGGCGTGTCATCCGTGAGGGGGTAAGATATGATATCATATTGGTTTCTTTACTGTTCGGCCTGTTTGCCAATGTGGTTCGCGGATTGCGTTGGGGGTTGTTGATCTCCTCATTGGGCGAGCGTTTTAAAATGAGTAATATCATTTATGCCGTGCTGGGAAACTATGCCGTGAATATGGTGCTGCCGCGTGTCGGCGAAGTCTGGCGTTGCGGTATTATCACCAAGTATGATAAGATCCCGTTTACCAAGTTGCTGGGAACCTTGCTGATCGACCGTGTGAGCGATACGATCGTAGTGGGATCGATTACTTTGTTGATTTTTATTTTCAATTTCGACTTCTTTGTCAGCTTCTTTGCGAAGAACCCCGCGCTGCTGGAAGGTTTCCAGAAAATGTTCGATTCGATATGGATTTACGTCGGTGCAGTAATTTTAGTGGTCGGAATTTGGTTTGTTTTCAAATATATGAGTAACTTTACGCTGGTGCAGAAAGCAAAGGCGTTGTTGCTGAATGTATGGGACGGAATGAAGAGTATCTGGCTGCTGAAGCAGAAAGGACGTTTCGTGGCACAGACATTGATGATATGGGGTGGCTATTTCTGTTATTTCTATATAACGTTCTATGCATTCGACTTTACCCGTGATCTGGGAATAACGGTCGGACTGATCGCTTTTACCATGAGTAGCATCGGGGTTGCCGTCCCTGTACAGGCGGGAATCGGTGCCTGGCATTTCATGGTGATCGCTACGCTGGTTTGCTTTGGTGTCAACGAAAATGATGCTGCCGCTTTTGCCCTGGTGGTTCATACGGTGCAGACGGCATGGACGGTGTTGTGCGGCCTGTTCGGCATTGTGGCTCTGCCACTTACGAACAAAGAGGCACCCGCCGTTGTTTCAGAATAGATACTATATGTATAAAATAAGAGTTTTTAAAATTAAACATTAAGTCTATGTCAGCAGAAATCAAGAATCTTTCCCCGCAGCATGTCTGGGGTTATTTCTATGACCTCACACAAATCCCCCGTCCGACAGGACACATGGAAGCAGTCACTCGTTTTGTAGAAGCTTTTGGAAAAGGATTGGGATTGGAAACTTTGCGGGATGGAGCAGGAAACGTTCTGATCCGTAAACCGGCCACTCCCGGAATGGAAGGCCGCAAAACAGTAATCCTGCAATCTCACCTGGATATGGTTCCCCAGAAAAATTCTTCTGTGAAACATGATTTTCTGACTGACCCGATTGATGCTTATATAGATGGCGACTGGGTAACAGCCCGTGAAACGACATTGGGTGCCGACAATGGTATCGGTGCTTCGTTGGCTATGGCGGTGCTTTCTGATACGACTATCAAGCACGGACCGATAGAAGCTCTTTTCACGATCGATGAAGAAGAGGGAATGGATGGCGCTTTCGGTTTGAAGCCCGGTTTCCTGAAAGGAGAAACATTGATTAACTGCGATTCGGAAGAAGAAGGTGAATTGTTTGTCGGTTGTGCCGGCGGTGCGGACCTGAATATTTCGATCCAGTTTAAAGAAGATACTTATATTCCTGAAGGGGATGTGGCTGTAAAGCTGAGCCTGACAGGATTGAAAGGCGGTCACTCGGGTGTGGACATCCATCTGGGACGTGCCAATGCCAATAAATTAATATTCCGTTTCCTGAAAGAGGCCGTTTGCGACTATGGGGCTCGTCTGTCGTCTATCGAAGGCGGTTCGTTGCGTAATGCGATTCCGCGTGAGGCATTTGCCGTTGTTACCATTCCCGGTGATAATGTAGAGGCTTTATGGGAGTTGGTAAGCGATTATCAGGATATGTTCCGGGAGGAATATAAAGGCATTGAGAATAATATCAGCTTTGTTGCCGATATGACTGATCTGCCCGGCACGCTGATTCCGGAAGAGATTCAGGATGATATTATCAATGCGATCGAAGGTTGCCAGAATGGTGTGATCAGTATGTTGAGTGATTTCCCGGGAACGGTGGAATCTTCTTCCAACCTGGCCATTGTCAAATCATCCAATGAATTGATTGAAATAAAGATATTGGTCCGCAGTTCATCGGAGAGCCGTAAGGCCTCTGTTTGTTCAAGCCTGGAAAGTATATTTGCTTTGGCAGGAGCTAAGGTGGAATACGGCGGTTCTTATGGCGGATGGCAGCCGAACATCAATTCTCCGATTCTGAACGTAATGCAGCAGACATACGAGGAATTGTTCGGAAAGAAACCTTCGGTAAAGGTCATGCATGCCGGACTGGAATGCGGCATCATCCAGGAATCTTATCCTACAATGGATATGATTTCTATCGGCCCGGATCTGGAACACCCGCACTCACCGGATGAAAGGGTGAACATCGCGACAGTGCAAAAAGTGTGGGACTTCATTGTCGCTACGCTGGAAAGAATCTAAGTACGAAAATCTACCCTTTATACGAAAGGCTGCATTCCCGTTTTGGAGTATGCAGCCTTTTTGCCTATGTTTTGGAACAAAAATAGAAGTGTTTTGCCTATGTTTTGAAACAAATCAGTATATTTGTATCTGAAAATCAATCCTGTATGTCATGTTTGAACGTGAAGTGTTGACAAAATTGAAATTATGGTCGGAATCCAGCTATCGCAAACCGCTTATTTTGCGTGGAGCGAGACAGGTGGGAAAGACGACTGTTGTGAATGAGTTTAGTAAAGCATTCGATAATTATCTTTATCTTAATCTGGAACATCCGGAAGCAAATAAGTTGTTCGATTCGTCTTTACCTCTTTCTACATTAATGGATATGTTTTACGTGTATTGTAATAAATCAAAGAAAGGAGGGAGAACGCTGCTTTTTATTGATGAAATACAAAACTCTCCCAAAGCTGTAGCCCGCTTACGTTACTTTTATGAAGAACTTCCGGAAGTGTTTGTGATCGCTGCCGGTTCATTGCTGGAAAGCTTGATAGATGTACATATCTCTTTTCCGGTGGGGCGTGTTGAGTATATGGCACTTCGCCCTTGCTCTTTTTCTGAATTCCTGGGGGCCATTGCTGAGACTGCATTGAGGGACTTAGTGAAAAAGGCAGAGTTACCCGAAGCTTTTCATGACAGAACGATTGCTTTGTTTAATATTTATACGTTGATAGGTGGAATGCCGGAAGTTGTGCGTAATTATGCCTCTGATGGTGATATCATATCTTTGAATAGAGTGTATGAAACGCTGTTGGATGGTTATCGGGATGATGTGGAAAAGTATGCCAAAGGGGGGGTACAATCTGATGTGATCCGTTATATTCTGACGGAAGGATGGGCCTTTGCCGGGCAAAGCATTACGCTGGGTTCTTTTGCCGGATCTCCTTATAAAGCCCGCGAAGTAGGAGAGGCTTTCCGTACATTGACAAAGGCGCTGTTATTGGAGTTGGCTTATCCTACTGTTTCTGCTTCTATTCCTCTGATCTCTGATTTGAAACGGTCTCCGAAACTTCTCTGGTTGGATACAGGATTGGTAAACTACGCAGCCGGTTTGCAAAAAGAAATTTTCGGCGCTTCTGATATTACGGATGCCTGGAGGGGGATGATTGCCGAGCAGGTAGTTGGGCAAGAGCTATTAACCTTGTCCGATAAGGTATCTCAGCGGAGAAATTATTGGGTGAGGGGTAAAGCCGGTTCGTCAGCAGAGGTCGACTTTGTCTATCTATATGATTCGATGATCATTCCTGTAGAAGTGAAATCAGGGCATAATGCAAAATTAAGGTCTATACATTCTTTTATGGATGAAGCGCCGCATGATTGGGCGGTCCGGGTTTGGAATGGTACCTATTCTGTTGATGAGGTAAAGACAACGAAAGGTAAATCTTTCCATTTGATCAATGTCCCTTTTTATTATGTAGGCTCGTTGGATGCGGTAATGTCCAAACATATAAAATCGGCTATAAACTAAAAAGGAAAGAAAAAAATTGTACTTTTGTGAGCTACATTAATAAAGTACAAAATAATGGCTAATGATGACTTGAAACAAGCCTGGAAAATTCCGGAGCCGACGCTTCGGAGATTGCCCTGGTATCTTGCTTTTCTGAAACTGATGAAAGGTAAGGGAGAGACGTTTGTATCATCTACCCAGATTGCTAAAGAAATTAATGTAGATCCTAGCCAGGTGGCGAAAGATCTTTCGTTTGTAAATATTTCGGGGAAAACCAGGGTAGGCTATGATATTTGTGCCCTTGTGGATGTGTTGGAGGATTTTTTAGGTTTTACCGCGCAGCACAAGGCCTTTTTATTTGGTGTTGGTAGCCTGGGAGCTGCTTTATTGCAGGACACCGGGTTGAATCAGTACGGTCTGGAGATCGTTGCCGGATTTGATGTCCGCAAGGAACTGGCCGGAACGGTTGTCAATGGCATTCCTGTATTTCATTTGGATGATTTTCCTGCTAAGCAAAAAGAATTCGGGGCGACGATCGGTGTTATTACCGTGCCTGTCGATAAAGCGCAGGAGGTGACCGAGCAGATCATTGCCGGGGGAATCAAAGCCTTATGGAATTTTACCCCGTTCCGTATCCGTGTCCCGGAACATATTGTAGTACAGAATACTTCCATGTATGCCCATCTGGCTGTCATGTTTAATCGCTTGAACTCAATTAATCACTGAAATGAAGATTATAGCAGTAGGAATGAATTATGCAGAACACAATAAAGAGCTGCATCATTCGTTAGAATTATCGGAGCCTACTATCTTTATGAAATCCGATTCCTCCCTGTTGAAGGATGGAAAACCGTTTTTCATTCCCGATTTTTCATCGGAGATACATTATGAAACGGAGATTGTCGTGAAGATAGACCGGCTGGGTAAGAACATCGCCGAACGTTTTGCACATCGTTACTATAATGAAGTAACAGTCGGTATCGATTTTACCGCCCGTGATCTGCAAAGAGAGTTGCGTGCGAAAGGATTGCCTTGGGAGATCAGTAAAGCATTTGATAATTCGGCTGTTATCGGGGCGTTTGTGCCATTGGACAGAGTTGGGGATATCAACAGTATCCCGTTCCATCTGGATATAAACGGTCAGAAAGTGCAGGAGGGAAATACCTCGGATATGCTTTTTCCGGTAGACAAGATTATCGCTTATGTGAGCCGTTTCTTTACCCTGAAGATAGGAGATTTGATTTTTACAGGTACGCCGGTGGGTGTAGGGCCGGTTAAGATCGATGATCATTTGCAGGGCTATATCGGCGAGCGGAAGCTTTTGGATTTCCACGTGAGATAACGGGAAATGAATGACTATGCTACGAATACTATATACATTAATAATAAGTATCTGCTTTTTTACTTCTGCCTGGGCGGATGGTAGCAAATATGCAGCCAGTTCCGCATTGTCGTCCGGCAAATGGGTGAAGGTACAGGTTGAAGACAGAGGATTTTATAAACTGACATATGCCGACCTGCGTGGAATGGGGTTCTCTGATCCTGCCAAGGTTTCCGTGCATGGGTATGGCGGTTGTATGTTAGATGAAGATTTCTCGAAACCTTATATAGACGATGTGCCCGCCGTGCCGGTCTGGCGTGGTGACGATTATTTGCTGTTCTATGGTTGCGGTGTTACCGACTGGACGTACGACAACAAGGAATTAAAAAGTTTTGTCCATACCAATAACCCTTATTCCAATTACGGTTATTACTTCCTGACGGATGCAACAGGTACAAAAGAAATGGAATCTGTGGCGTCTGCTGCCGGTGCATCTCTGAAAGTGACGACTTATGATGATTATCTTTTGCATGAAAAAGACCTTGTTTCCGTTAATAACTCAGGACGTGAACTTTTTGGGGAAGCGATGGATATGACTCTTTCAAGGGACTTCTCATTTAACGGTATAACCGGTATAACCAATGATGACGGTAAGGTCACGTTGCGCTTTATCGCCAAGCCGACAAGTGGTAACGGAAGTGTGACCATGAGCGTGGATGGAAACAAAGTGTTGGAAAGGAGTATCTCTTATAGCAGTACGGGTGGTAGTGAAACGTATACTATGGCACGTTCGGTATATGAGGTCGTGGATTGGAAGGGGGACAAAAGTACAAATGTGAAAGTAAATGTAAGATACGGACAGTTAGGGCATAAGAACGTACATCTGGATTTTATCCGTTTGCAGATGAAACGTGAACTGCAACCCTATGACGCCTGTACTTTTTTCCGTAGCCTGGCTTCGGTAAATAACGCTTCCCGTTTCGTTATTCAGAATGCGAATGCGAATACGTTGGTCTTTGATGTGACCGATAAGTTGAACCCGAAACGGATGGAAACGGAATTGAGCGGAAGCGAATTGTCTTTCTCTATTCCGGCGGGAACGTTGAGGGAATTTGCCCTGGTGCAGCGAAACCAGACATTACCGTCCCCTGAAGTGATAGGTGATGTGACGAATCAGGATTTGCATGCTTTGCCGCAGACAGATATGGTTATTATCGCTCAGTCAGGTTTGGCTTCGCAGGCAGAACGTCTGGCCGAAGCACATCGTACCCGCGACGGGTTGACCGTTCAGGTCGTTTCTCCGGATGCGATTTATAATGAATTTTCCAGTGGAACCCCGGATGCGACAGCCTACCGTCGTTTTATGAAGATGTTTTATGACCGGCAGACTTCGGAGGCCGATGCTCCCAAATATCTGCTTCTTTTCGGTGACGGGGCGTTTGATAATCGCTTCATTACTTCAAGTTGGCAGAATGTGGCAAAAAACAATATGCTGCTGACTTATCAGACTGAGGAATCTTTGGATGATAAATCATATGTGGTAGATGACTATTTCGGTTTTCTGGATGACAGCAATAACGGAAAGGGGTTAGTGTCAGCCAGAGTGGATATCGGTATCGGACGTTTCCCTGTCCGGACATTGGCCGAAGCGACCAATATGGTGGATAAGGTTATCAACTATATGGATAATAAAGAGACCGGATCGTGGAAGAATAACGTCTGCTTTGTAGCTGATGACGGAAGTAATGCGGACGGTTACATGATACAGCATGCTCAACAGGCTGATGAGCTGGGTGAATATATAAATACCAGTCATCCGGAGTTCATGGTAAACAAGATTTATTTTGATTCTTATAAAAAGGACTTTTCCGGAGGTTTAAGTACCTATCCCGATGTAAAGACGAATCTTCAGAAACAGCTTAAGAACGGATTGTTGCTGATCAATTATACAGGTCATGGTAATACCGTATCCTGGAGTGATGAAAAGGTATTGACAGAAAGTGATATAACGAAATCAACTTATACTCGTCTGCCTGTGTGGATTACGGCGACTTGTGACTTCTGCCGTTTTGATGCTCCGGTTACTTCTGCCGGCGAGCAGGTGTTCCTGAATAAGGTAAGTGGTGGTATCGGTTTGTTTACTACGACTCGTGTGGCTTATTCCAGTCCTAACTTTTCTATTAATGACAACTTGATCCGTAACTTGTTCGAGAAAAAGAACGGACGCCGGCTAACGTTGGGTGAGGTGATGAAAGCAACCAAACAGGCATTGGGTTCCAGCCGCTATAAGTTGGGATTCGCTTTGATCGGCGATCCCGCATTGAAGCTGGCTTATCCGGAGTACCGGATGCAGGTGACGGCTATAAACGGGAATCCGGTAACGGACGAACCGGTCGATTTTAAAGCATTGCAGAAGATAACGGTGGAAGGCGAAGTCTTGGATCCGGGAGGAAATATTGCCACAGACTTCAATGGCCTGCTGAACCCGACCGTTATGGACAGCCGCCTTTCTTATGAGACATTGGATAATAATAAGACCGGAACGAAATTCAAATATACAGATTATTCAAACATACTTTTTATCGGTAACGATTCAGTTCGTGCCGGAAAGTTCAGTTTCACGTTTACTGTGCCGAAGGATATTTCTTATTCGAATGAGTTCGGTAAGATGAACCTTTACGCATCGGATGAAACAAACAATCTGGAGGCACAGGGTGCTTATCTGAATTATCGGGTCGGAGGAACTGATGATAACGCGGAAGACGATCATGATGGTCCCGAAGTCCGTGCATTATACCTGAACGATTCGACATTCGTCAGTGGCGGCCAGGTCAATACAACCCCGTTCTTTGTGGCGCGTCTTTGGGATAAGAGTGGTGTGAATATAACGGGTAGCAGCATCGGTCATGATATGATGCTGATTATCGACGGCGATCCCTCGTTCAGCTTTAATCTGAACAGTTATTATGAACTGATCCCGGGAAGTGACGGAGAAGGAATCGCGAAATACCTGATCCCTGCTTTAACGCCGGGAATCCATACCGCAGAGTTTAAAGTCTGGGATATACAGAACAATTCGACGACATATGAATTTGAATTTGAGGTAGTCGAGGGATTGAAGCCTTATCTGCTGGAGTTGACGGCATCGCCCAGTCCGGCACGTGAACAGGTGGAGTTCCATTTGTTCCATAATCGTCCGGAAAGCCAGCTGACAGTCGGTATCATGGTGTACGATATGATGGGACGTCTGCAATGGAAGCATCAGGAGACCGGCGCTTCCGAACTGTTCAAGTCCTATACGGTAACCTGGGATCTGACGAATAACCGGGGAGGACGCCTTCGTCCCGGGGTATATATTTATCGTGCGGCGATCAGCTCGGGTGGCTCCAAAGAGGCAACAGACGCAAAGAAATTAATAATCCTCGCACAATAAAGTAATATAAAATCAGTTTATATGTTGGTAGGGTAAATTTTATTTACCGCGTTTTTAACAGATATAGTATGATAAAAGAATTAAGAATCAGTACATTTATAGTAGTATTCAGCCTTTTGGCTGTATTATCCGTGTGGGCTCAGAAGAAAAATACATTTGCTCCGGTTAATACTGCAGTGCCTTCGCTATCAATTGCACCTGATGCACGTGGTGGTGGTATGGGTGATAACGGGGCGTCGACTACTCCCGATATAAACTCTCAATATTGGAACCCTGCTAAATATGCGTTTATGTATAGTAAGGCAGGCGTTTCTTTATCATATACTCCCTGGTTGCGTAAGTTGGTCAATGATGTGGCTTTGGCGAATCTGTCCGGTTACTATAAAATCGGTGATAGCGATTTGCAGGCTGTCGGTGCTTCCTTGCGTTATTTCTCGTTGGGAGATGTACCCTATAATCCTATTACCGGAGAGTCGACAGGTAATTATTCCGTTAGTCCGTATGAAATGGCTTTCGACGTAAGTTATAGCCGTAAATTGTCTGAATCTTTTTCGATGGCTGTGGCTATGCGTTATATCCGCTCGGATATGGGAACTGACCCGGCTGATGAAAGCCGCGTGCCCGGTAATGCCTTTGCTGCGGATATTGCGGGTTATCTGGAGAAATATGTGATCCTGGGTAACAGTGAATGTTTGTGGAGTTTCGGTTTCAATGTGTCTAATATTGGTACTAAAATCTCTTATGATGGGGGAGAACATAATGAATTTATTCCGACAACACTTCGTCTGGGTACCGGTTTGCTGTATCCGATCGATGATTATAACCGGATCGGTTTGTATCTGGATTTGAGTAAATATCTGGTTCCGAGTCTGCCTTATTTGCAGGAAGGGTATACGGATGAAGAGAAAGCCGAATACGATAAGAAAAAAGAAGATTATAATAATGTATCCGGTATCTCCGGTATCTTCAAATCTTTCGGTGACTCGCCTGACGGTTTCAAGGGTGAATTGCAGGAAGTAATGGTCTCGATCGGTGCCGAGTATAGCTATAACGAGCAGTTTTTCCTTCGTGGAGGTTATTTCTATGAGAATGCCAATAAGGGTAACCGCCAGTATTTCTCTGTCGGAGCCGGTTTCCGCATGAGTGTATTCCAGTTGGATGCAGCCTATCTGGTAAGTACCGTTCAGAGTAACCCGTTGGACCAGACACTTCGTTTCACACTGTCGTTTGATATGGACGGGATAAAGAACCTGTTCAGATAATTGAAGATTGAAAATTAAGAACTGAAAATTATGAAGATACGGGTTGGTTTCGGCTATGATGTGCATGCGTTTGTCGCTGACCGTGAGTTGTGGTTAGGAGGGATTCGAATCGAACATTCAATGGGGTTGCAAGGGCATAGCGATGCGGATGTGTTGATACATGCCATTTGTGATGCTTTACTGGGGGCTGCCAATATGCGCGATATCGGTTATCATTTTCCTGATACGGCTGAAGAGTATGAAGGCATTGACAGTAAAGTTTTACTATATGAAACAATGGAGTTGCTTCGTGATGCCGGCTATACGTTAGGTAATATAGATGCAACGATAGCAGCTGAAAAACCGAAATTGAATCCGCATATCCCGCTGATGAAACAGACATTGGCCGAAGTGATGGGAGTAGATGTAGAGGATATATCCATCAAAGCGACTACCACAGAAAAGCTGGGCTTCACCGGACGCCAGGAAGGAATTGCCGCTTATGCTACTGTCTTGATTCAGAAATGACAATGTCTTTATGATGAACTTCACAGGGGATGGTGAACCAGAAGGTGCTTCCTTTCCCCTCTTCCGATTCGACTCCGATCTCTCCGTTCAGACGTTTTACAATTGTCAGGCAGATAGATAATCCCAGTCCTGTACCTTGTATGAAATTGTCGAATTTGGCAAAACGTTCGAACACGTGCGGAAGGTTTTCTTTGGAAATACCTTTGCCGGTGTCGGAAACATAAAAACGCAGGCCGCCTTCTATTTCTTCATATCCCATTCTTATAGTTCCTCTGAAAGTGAATTTGCAGGCATTGGTCAGAAAATTGGTTATGACCTGTGTCAGGCGTGTCTTTTCCGAGTAGATAAAACAGGGATGTACGGGTGTTGAACATTCCAGTATTACTTCTTCTTTTGTCCGGCTTTTGAATGTCTGTGCCAGTGTGGTGAATAACGAAGAAACATTGATGTTGGAGAAGGTAAAATCCAATTGGCCGGCCTCTATCTTTGATAAATCCAGTATATCGTTGACCAGTTGGAGCAATAGCTCGTTATTAGTTTCGATGATATTACAGAATTCGGCAGTGTCTTCCGGACTTTCCGAATGGGCGATCAGGTTGGAGAAGCCGACGATGGCATTGAGCGGAGTGCGTATTTCGTGGCTCATGTTTGCCAGAAACGCAGATTTCAGCCGGTTAGCCTCTTCCGCTTTTTCCTTTTCGCGGCGTTCGTCTTCTTGTTTTAGCTTTTGGATATAAAGCCGGAAGCGCAGGACGGCAATTGTCGCCAGCAGGATAATGATTGCAAATGCACTGAACAGATGTATTTTATATTTCTGAAAGAATGTCGGTGGCTGCTGGTAATAAATGGCATTGGGTGGAAAGCGGGACGGTTCGATGCCGTGGTTGAGCAGATGCTGGTAATTGAGATAGGTGTGCGGCTCCCCTCCGATATGGGTTTGGATATCCCGGGCTGCGGTTCCTTGCCATATTAACCGGACGGTGGTAATAACAGATTCGCTGAAATCATTTTCCGAGATATAATGTCCCCCGGCAAAATTGCCGGTCTCGATGTTTAGGTCTGCCAGAAGATAGACCGGTGGCAGGGAAAAACTGTTGGTCATCTTTTGCACGTTATCGATCAGGTAATGATTCTCTTTGGAGTTCTTGAAGACAAACCAGGAGTAATAGATGATGCCTGCTTTCTGGTCATATATACTTAAGCTGTCCAGCAGATTTTCGGTAGAGAGGGCTGGAGTGGACAACACTTCCAGTTTTAACTCGGGATAATTTGCCTGTATTGTTTTTGAAAGCTCCTGCTTGGTATATAAACTGATGTAGCGGTTGTCGCAAATAAAGATTATTTTTTTCAGTTCAGGCTGTAGCTTCTTTATTGTTTCAATGGTCTCTTTTACAAAAAGGGGCTGGATTAGTCTGGTTGTATTGTATCCCTTTATCTCATCTTCCGTAAGAGCCATATGTTCGATAGTTTCCAGGTCTCTTTTCAGTAAATATTCTATTTTTATCGGGACCAGTTCCTGGGAATGGCAGATGATGGAAGGTACATTTTTCCATTCATTATCAAAAAGGGGACGGCAGAGCAACCAGGCCGGATCGCCTATGCAAACAACGACTTTGGGAGGGGTGGGGTATTTATTACGTAATATTTCCAGTTTCTCATTTACATCTGTCGTATCTTTTATAGCAGGGATAGATAACTCCTCGCCAAGCACTGTTATATGTTCCTGGGAAAAAGTCTTATTGATTGCTTCGTAAATACCTTGCGTCCATACTTCGTTAAAGTTGATGGAATGGATAACTAAAATATAATCGTCCTTATCGTCCGGCAGGGCATACATGGAACGATCAATCAGTAGTATAAGGGATAATATGAAAAAAAGTCTTTTCATACGAACTAGTGTGATAATTAAAATAGTTATGAAAATCAGTCTGTTTCAAGCAAAGATATGTATTATTCTCCGTTCTTTTGCTTATCCCGCTGTTAATTTGTAGTTTTGAACCAAATAAAATGTAATGAATTATGAAGAATAATGACTGGAAAGACCGTTTGGGGGTGATGTATTCCACCAATCCGGATTTTCAATATAATACAGGGGATGAGGTAGAAGAAGATACACTTCCCAAAGAGAAACAACAATTGCGTATCTCGCTGGACAAGCGGAACCGGGGTGGTAAAGCCGTTACATTGGTGACCGGATTCCGTGGTACGACAGAGGATATGGAGGCTTTAGGTAAATTCCTGAAGGTAAAATGCGGGGTAGGCGGTTCCGCTAAGGACGGAGAAATCATCGTACAGGGAGATTTGCGTCAGAAAGTACTTGAAATCCTTCAAAAGGAAGGCTATGTAAAGAGCCGGATTATTTGAGGAGATTCAATATTTGTCAGGTTTGAATGTAGTGTCGTTGGTCGGGGCGATTCGCGAACCGCCCTTACGGTGTCAATGTAAGCCTGTAAGGCTTTAACAAACCAGCCCAGGGTTCTAACCCTGGGTTTATGAAAACCCGCTCCTGTCTTTCCGCCCTGTAGGGGCGGGACAAGATAAATATCAACCCCTTTCAATCTTGTCGCACCCCTACAGGGTGCCTCAGAAAGAGAAGGATTCAAGGGGACCCAGGGTTAGAACCCTGGGCTAGTTTGTTACAGGCCTACAGCCTGAAGACACTGTCGCTAATTGGTTCAATTCAATAATTAGCAGATAGCTCAATTTTTTCTAATTTAAAACCTCTCATTAATAATTAAAACTATGCTGACTGTTTACAGAGCCTCGGCGGGAGCCGGAAAAACCCATAAGCTGACCGGTGAATATCTGACCTTGCTGTTTGGCGGGACGGGAGCTTATCGCCGTATCTTGGCGGTGACGTTTACCAATAAGGCTACCGATGAGATGAAAAGCCGTATTGTGGAGGAACTTTACAACCTCTCTTCCGGTCGTAAGTCTGATTATGTGGAATCTTTGCGGGCTACCTATGCGCTGACCGAAGAACAAGTCCGTAAACAGGCAAAAAAGATATTAACCGATATCCTGCACGATTATTCGGCATTCAATATCAGTACCATCGACCGTTTCTTCCAGCAGACTATGCGTGCTTTTACCCGTGAAATAGGTTTGCAGGGCGGCTATGGCATTGAAATGGACCAGGAGCTGGTGCTCACTTCAGCTGTCGATAACCTGCTGGCGGATCTTGAAAAGCCGGAAAGCAAGGAACTGTTAGGCTGGCTGCTTCGTTTCGCCGAAGATAAGATAGAGAATGGAGGCGAATGGAACCTCCGTAAAGATATCATGTCGTTGAGCCGTGAAGTTTTTAAGGAAAGCTACAAGGCTTCCAGTGAAGAAGTGGCTAAAGATATTGAGGATAAGGAAGCACTCGAAAACTATAAAAATGAATTGTTCGGTATTATCCGTTCGGTAGAAGCCGAAGCGAAACGATTGGGCGAGAGCGGTCTTGCTTTACTCAATAAGTATGCTATCCGTACAACCGATTTTAAGGGAGGAAGCCGTTCTCCGCTTACCCTGCTGGACCGTCTGGCGAAAGGCGAGATGAAAGAGCCGACAGCCACCTTCATCGGTTTAGCCGATAATCTGGAAGGCTGTTTTACCAAAACAACCCCGATAGGAATGCGTCAGGTCATCGGTTGTGTTTTTGAAGACGGGTTGAATGATTGTATCAAACGTATCATCGCCCTGTTCTCTAATCTGACCGCTTATAATACGGCCCGTGAAATCGTTCGTTATTATTATACGCTGGGTATCCTGACCGACGTTTCCCGCCAGATAGCCTCCTATCGGGAGGAAAAGAATGTCATGCTGATCGCCGATACGACCGAGCTGCTGAATAAAGTGATCGGAGGCAGCGATGCCCCGTTCATCTATGAAAAGACCGGTACGCACGTCGATCATTATATGATTGATGAATTTCAGGACACCAGCGGTATGCAATGGAACAACTTCCGTCCGCTGATCGAAGAAAGTCTGGCACACGACCGGGCCAATCTGATTGTGGGAGACGTAAAACAAAGTATCTACCGCTTCCGCAACTCCGACTGGAAATTGCTGGATGAACAGGTGCAAGCCGATTTCTCGCAGGAAGAAGTACGAGAAGAAACATTGAAGGAAAACTGGCGCAGTTGCCGGAATATCGTTGAATTTAATAATACGTTTTTTACCGCTATCCCCGGTGTCTTGCAAAGCGTATATAACGAAAGCCTGCTGACCTCTTCGCTGAGTGAAGAACAGCGTGCCGCCTATCTGACAAAGATCATGTCGGCTTATACGAAAAGTTATCAACAGGTTCCGCCACCGTTCAAACAGAAAGACGGCCATGTCAAAATAGAATTTCTTGCCGGTGATGAAGAGAAAGACTGGAAAGAAGAGGCCCTGGACCGTTTGCCCGGTGTGGTGGAACAATTACAGGATAACGGTTATGCCCTGAAGGATATCGCCATTTTGGTCCGTACCAATATGGAAGGGGCGATGGTGGCTGAAAAGCTGCTTTCCTATAAGGAGGCAAACCCTTCCGACCGTTATCATTACGACATAATCTCCGACGACGCCCTGTTTGTCAGCGGATCGCCGGCTGTTCGTTTTATGGTTGCCCTGTTACGGTATCTGAGAAATCCGGAAGATAAAATCAATGAACAGACAGCCTTGTACTCTTACCGGATTTTACAGGGAGCGACGAAAGACGAGAATCTTCCGGAAGCATATTCCGTAGCCGTTTCCGACCTGGCTTTTCCGCCGGAGATTGCATCGGAGTTGCAGGCACTTTCCCGCCAGTCACTGTATGAAATATCAGAAGGACTTTTCCGTCTTTTCTCCGGAGAATTTCAGAATAACGAACAGGTCTTCGTTCAGGCGTTTCTCGATATGGTATCGGAGTATACCCAAAAAGAAAGTGCCGATCTGACCCGCTTCCTGAAGTGGTGGGATGAGACGGGATACCGTAAAACAATCGCTACCCCGGATGCGCAGAATGCCATCCGTATCCTTACCGTCCATAAGTCGAAAGGACTCGGATTCAAGGTCGTCATTATCCCGTTCGGTGACTGGGAGATAGACCATAAGCCCAGCAAACCGGTTATCCTGTGGTGCAAGCCGGAAACCAAACCGTTCAACCGGCTGCATCTGGTTCCTGTCCGCTACAGCCAGTCGTTGGGGAATACCATTTTTGCGGAAGACTATTTCCGTGAGCGGTTGCATGCTTTTATTGATAATCTGAATACATTATATGTCGCTTTCACCCGCTCCAAAGATGAACTGATCGTCTTTGCTCCCCGTCCGAAAAAGATAAAGGAAGAGACCGGCGAAGTTGAAAAGATCTCTTCCATGGCCGATGCTTTATGGGCTGGCTTGTATCTGGAGGTGAAGGATACCCGGGAAGGAGACACGCTTGTTTCATTGCCTTCTTCTTTTGATACGAAAGAAGGGATCTTTGAACTGGGTAGTTGGTGGCATCCCGCAGCAGCAAAGCAGGATGGACACAGTCCCGAGGAGATCGCGATGGCTCGTATCAACTCTATTTCCCCCGACGACCGTTTACAGCTTCGTCTGCATGGCAAAGGCTTTTTCTTTGATAATGCCCGCCGTAAACACGGTGCCCTGATGCACGAGGTGCTCAGTCAGATACGGACACAAAAAGATATCCCCGCAGCCGTCGAAAGCTATCGTTTGGCCGGTGTCATCAATAAGGATGAAGCAGAGTCGTTGATTGTCCGGCTGGAAGAATTGCTGGAAATGCCGGAAGTGCATCCTTGGTATGACGGGACGGCCCGTGTGCTGAATGAAGTCGATATCCTTTTCGGAAAAGGACTGTCCAAACGTCCCGACCGGGTCATGATATCGGAAGATAAAGTCGTGGTGATCGACTATAAATTCGGTGAAATTCAGGATAAGAGATATCATAACCAGGTGAAGAATTATATGAAACTGATCCGGCAGATGGGATATGAAAAAGTAGAGGGTTACCTGTGGTATGTGGAACTGGGAACTATCGAATCTGTAGACAGTTGATGACTCCCGGTTGACAGTCCGGCTTCGCATCTGTCCGCAGTCAACTGATTTGTCATCTTATTTGTTTTGTTATTCCGTAAAAATGAATACTTTTGCAAATTGTAATAAAAACGCAGTTTAAGAAGAAGGATGAAAGTACATAAAGAAGGAACAGGCCTGCTACTTACGTTATTTACGGTTTTATTTGTCGTAAATGTCGCATTATACCATACCGTAGGTAAGGGAGTGCTGTTCTATTCTGTTGCGACAGTTTCGACTATTCTTTTCCTGCTGATCCTGAATTTCTTCCGCAGTCCGTTTCGTCGTTTCCCTTACGACTCTGAAGGTCTGGTGATTGCACCGGCCGACGGTACGATCGTAGCGATCGAGGAAGTGATGGAAAACGAGATCCTTCACCGGAAATGTTTGCAGATATCTATCTTTATGTCTGTGTTTAACGTACATGCCAACTGGTTTCCGGTAAACGGCACCGTGAAACATGTCTCTCATAATAACGGACGGTTCATGGCGGCCTATTTGCCGAAGAGCAGTACCGAGAACGAACGTTCGGCCGTTGTTATCACAACCAAGAATGGGGTGGATGTACTGGCACGCCAGATTGCGGGAGCACTTGCCCGGCGTATTGTTACGTATGCCAAGGTTGGAGAAAAATGTCACGTGGATGAACAGATGGGTTTTATCAAATTCGGGTCGCGTGTAGATGTTTATTTGCCGGTGGGAACCGAAGTCTTGATTGAGATGGATCAGAAGGTGACCGGTAACCAGACACCGATTGCACGGTTAAGCAAATGCCCGTGCGAATAGAATCCGGAAAATATACGAAATAATGAATATAAGAAAGCATATTCCCAATACAATCACTTGTTTGAGTCTTGTATCAGGATGCATCGCCACTGTGATGGCTTTGCAGGATAATTATTTGTGGGCTGCCATATGGATCATCATTGCTGCCGTGTTCGATTTTCTCGACGGCTTTGCCGCCCGTTTGCTGAAGGCTTATTCTCCGATGGGAAAAGAGTTGGACTCATTGTCGGATATGGTGAGTTTCGGAGTGGCACCCGGTATGATCGTATTCTCGATGTTGGGACAGGCAAGCCTCCCTTTAGGCGAGATAGGACGTTATATTCCTTATCTGGCTTTCGTGATTCCTGCTTTCTCCGGTTTGCGTCTTGCCAAATTCAATATTGATGAGCGGCAGACAACTTCATTTATCGGTATGCCGGTTCCGGCACATGCGTTATTCTGGGCTTCGGTCGGATATTCATTGTCCCCTTTGAGCCAGGCGAATAATGTCTTATTTATTGTGGTTACGCTGGTGGTGGCGTTGGCTACCTCCTTATTGCTTGTGTCTGAGATCCCTATGTTCTCGTTAAAGATCAAGTCGGTTGCATGGAAAGGTAATGAAAGACGCTATATATTAGTGGGTTGCGCAGTCCTGTTCGTTGCCTTTTTCGGTATGCTTGGTATAGCGGGAACAATTCTTCTCTATATCCTCTTGTCTATTTTTAACAAAAGACAATAAACAAGAGGTCTGGTCTATGTGTTTCTCTTATAAACCAACTAAGTAACGAATAATATTATGTTTAAGTTTTTGTTTGTAATGTTTTTCTTCTTCATCCTGTTAGTATTCCTGATGGGTTTCTCTATCCTGCGTACATTTAAGAATATGTTGTTTGGTAGCGGAAGCAGCAATGCAAAGAAAGGGGAACAGCGTCGTCAGACAAGTAGTTACTCCGGTGGACAACGTCAGTCGCATAATACCGCTGAGGAAGATTATGCGGCCGCCAATCGCAAGAAGATCTTTACTAAGGACGAAGGCGAATATGTCGATTTCGAAGAAGTAAAATAAGTATATACAATTTATTCAGGAACAGATTACACGGTTATGAAAGCCACGTAATTTGTGCCTGATTTGTTCTTATCTGCGTGATTTAAAGAATTTCTGCATCTCTTCCGCACACTCTTTCTCCATTACTCCCTTTTTTACTATCGCTTTGGGATGGAAAGCCTTCGGCGCATATTGCTGAAAGCCTCTTTTCTCGTCGCTTGCCCCATATACGATGGTGCTGAGTTGGGACCATCCGATGGCTCCGGCACACATGATACAGGGTTCTACCGTTACATAAAGACTGCAATTAGTCAGATACTTGGCACCCAGTACGCCTACGGCTGCCGTAATGGCCAACATCTCCGCATGGGCGGTCGGGTCGTTCAGCCGCTCCGTCTGATTATGGGCTCGGGCAATAATCTGATTGTTACATACAACAACGGCCCCTACGGGCACTTCTCCTTCGTCGGCGGCAGCACGTGCCTCCACCAACGCCTGTTTCATAAAATATTCGTCGTTAAATGGATTCATCTTCTCATTTCTGTTTCCTTGAAGAGGGTAGGATAATCCTCCTCCAGTGTCTTGAGTATATGTGAAAGGATTGTTTCCCGGTACCAACGGGATTTGTTTTCGATATTATATCTGGCAAGATAGCGGTCGACAGCCTTCTGCTCTTCATCGTTGAGCATAAAAGTAACCTTATGCACCCTCGGGCGATTGGGTTGGGGTGGTGAATATTTCCGTTTTAATGCCATATTGTGCAAATGTACAAGTGAAAGCCCAAATAAAAAAGAAAAACAGTATATTTGTGCAAATTAATAAGATGGCTGAACAAAACGATTTAGGCAGGGATGGTGAAGCAAGGGCACGCGATTATCTGATCCGTCAGGGCTACACGATTTTGCATACCAACTGGAGATGGCATCATTACGAACTGGATATTGTTGCCGTCAAGGAGAAGGAACTGGTTGTCGTAGAGGTGAAAACCCGCTCGGAAGATTATCTCCTTTCGCCCGAAGAAGCTGTCGATAATAAAAAGATCAGGCGTATTGTAGCGGCGGCAGATGCCTATGTCCGTTATTTTAACCTGGATTTGCCGGTCCGTTTCGACATCATCACCCTGGTAAAAGGGAAAGATGGTTTTCGGATCGAGCATATTGACGATGCTTTCTACGCCCCGTCCCGATAAAATAGAAAACAGAGAAAACGTATGAATATAGAAGAAGCCCGTGAATATTGTTTGTCGTTGAAAAACGCTACCGAGTGTTTTCCTTTCGATGATGTCTCGCTCGTCTTTAAAGTGGAGAACAAGATGTATGCCCTTTTGCCCCTGGACGCAGAGGAGCCGTATATAGCCTTGAAATGTAATCCCGATTATACGGAAGAATTGCGCGACCGTTATGTAGCAGTCGAGGGAGCTTATCATTTTAATAAGAAATACTGGAACGGGGTTTATCTGGAACGCGACATGTCCGACGACGATATCCGCCACTGGATTCGCCATTCCTATCGTGAGGTAATAGCCAAACTACCGAAGAAAATAAGAGAAGCATACGATGAATGAAGAAAATGAACAGCCGCGGATTATCCGGCTCGAAGAAACAACCTCTACAAATAATTATCTCCGTGGACTGGTAGGGAAAGAGTCCTTACCGGAAGGAAGCATCGTTGTTACAGAATATCAGACAGCCGGACGGGGTCAGGTCGGTAACACCTGGGAGTCGGAACCGGGAAAGAATCTGATGTTCAGCGTTATCCTGTATCCGGATTTTCTTCCGGCTAACCGTCAGTTCCTGATCTCTCAGATAGCCGCACTGAGCGTAAAGGAAACGCTTGATGCTTATGTGGACGGTATAACGGTGAAGTGGCCGAACGACATTTACTGGCATGACCAAAAGATATGCGGCATGCTGATCGAGAACGACCTGACCGGGCATTCCCTGTATTGTTCCGTGATAGGCATCGGTATTAATATAAACCAGCGGGAATTTCTGAGTGATGCTTTGAACCCTGTTTCACTGGTACAGATAACGGGCCGGGAATATGACCGGGAGGAAATCCTGAACAGTTTCCTGAAACGTCTTTACGACCGCTACCTCGGTCTGCTCCAGGAAAAGGAGGAAGAGATTCGGAGTGCTTATATGGCAGCCTTGTATCGCGGTAACGGTTTCCATCCTTATCAAGATGAACAAGGCGTCTTCCAGGCTTGTATCCAGGGAATAGAACCCACAGGACACCTGATTCTGAAAACGGATAACGGAGAAGTGAGGCGCTATGCATTCAAGGAAGTGTCGGTGGTAAACACTTAAAAATAGCACTTTGGGGGCACTTCTCTAAATAACATAGTATTAATCTAATATCAGAAATAACAATGAAGCAGTTATCTAATAACAAATGTATTCTCTTCCTTTTTGCATTATTCTTTATTTCCGGTCTGAATGCTCAGACTTCAAGTACCTATGAACGTGACTGGCGCACCGACCGTCAAAAGATAAAGATCATCTCCTACAACATCATGGATGGTTTCAGCAACGGTTCGGATAAGGATCGTATCGCCCGTTTTACCGTCTGGGTCAAAGAACAATCCCCCGATGTACTGGCCTTGAACGAACTTTGTGGCTTCACCGAGGCGAAACTGAAAGAACTGGCAGCTTCTTATGGTCACCCTTATGCCGCTATTGTAAAGGAAAACGGTTATCCGGTCGGGCTCACTTCGAAAACGCCTATCAAGGTTGTCGACAGAAAGATTGACGGTTACGGCCATGGCCTGTTACATTGCAAAGTCCTGAATATGGATTTCCTGGTGACGCATTTGAATCCTCATGATCGGTTAAAACGCAAAAAGGAAGCCGATAATATTATCGATTACATCAATAAAAATCAGTTAACCAATTGCCTGTTGATGGGTGATATGAATGCCCATTCTCCTTTCGATGCCTCATGGACGGATGAACATCTGGAGAATTATGCTGTGATTTCTACTTTTATGGCAGCTTCGTTGCATGACATTTGTTATATGTTCACTCCTGATAACCAACGTTATTCTTACCCTACCCGTATATTAACCAGTTCACCGAAAGGAGAGGCGCTGCGCCGTCAGCAGGAGCGAATCGATTTCATATTTGTAACCGACAACCTGCGTCCTGATTGCGTAGATGCACAGATTTATAATGGTCCGGACAACGATTATCTTTCCGATCATTACCCGATAGGGATCAGTATGTTCATTCCTAAAGAGTAGTTACAAATAAAGTTTCCGGAAATGTGGCGTCACTGGCTATATTACGGATGCTTATGTCATTATAAAAGAGTAAATTATGATGGTGATGCTGAGGTGTTATTCAGCGTCACCATTGTTATCTTATAGCGTCGCTTATCGTTCCTTTGAAGCTTAAACTCCCACACTACTATGTTTAAGGATGTAGTATAGTATAATTAAGTCCTTTTTATACTTATCTTAAATATGAAACTTATACTTTACTAAAAAGAAAGGTATGCCTTACATATATGTAGACATAATATTACATTTATGTATTCATATGGTTTCATATTTAAAAGTAGTAAAGAAGATGGTTAAAGTCTACTACAATAGGGCTTAGTTCTTATAGTATAATGGGTTAACTGTTGTAGGCCGGTATAAAGACGATAGACTAGAGAGTAGCTTTATTTTTGCTATGTAAAAATAGGTGATGCCGGATAATATTTCAGCGTCACTTGTAATATATTGATATATAGTGTTATATTACCTTTCTCTTTGTTTTGACACTGAATCGGTGAAAACTATATATTAATGTACATGTGTACATTAATATAATATACTTTCTTTATGAAAGAAATATAATATACATATGGCTCAGCTGTTGAAATATAAGAATTATATATAAAATAAGTAGTGACTAAAAAAAACGATCCTTTAAATACGTCAACAAAATTAATTATAACTTTTGAAACCACAACTCTTTTCCAAATAAATTTTGCATGAGTATCTCCTTTCTTATCAAGAGAATAACAAAGTATGTACAAAATTAATGCTTTCGATTACGAATATCAAATAGTCTATAAATACTGGCGAGATTAAAGGATCGTTTTTTCTAGTCATTATACTTTGGCTAAGAACGTAAAAGGTTGGATAAGAACTATTTCATTAACATTATTATTAATATTAAAATTTAGATTATGAACAAAAAGTTTTCTACTTTGGCGATTGCTTGTATGGCTTCGACTTTGTTCTCTTCTACTCAGGCTGCAACAATCAGCCAAGGTACAAGGGATGTTACGAAGATTGAAACTAACAAGTTTTATCAATTAGGTGACGCTACTGCAGGCAAAGTACTTGTTATGGTACCGGATGGTAATGGTTACACTCTGAAACTGAAAGATGTTACTGCTGTAACAGATGTAAACTTAACACTGTGGTCTATTCAGTATTCTTACAGCAACAATGCTACCGGCCCTGATTTTACATTTGTAAATAAAGGAACAGGTATACCTTTGATGGTTAATCCTGGCGATGCTCCTTTGTATGATGCAACTAAAACTTATGCAGCTGCAGATGGTTCTGTAAAAATGAATGGAGCAGCTTCTTCCTGGAAATGGAAAAGTTCAACAGAAACTCAGTCTTCTCCGTTCGGAACAAGCGGTTTAATTTCTTATTTTGCAAAAGACTCTGTTGTTACTTTGGTAACAGGTGCAACTGCTACTCCTAATGCAACAGGCAATGGTTATACTAGTTCAGAAGATGTTTATTTGGTAAAAGCTCATGCCAGCAGAGATAAATGGGAAGGTCGTCATTTGAGACTGGCTCCTATTACTGCAGGTGCTGTAACTCTGAGTGCAAAAGACTTGAATACCAAATTAGCTACCGATCCGGAAGGAGATTCTTTCAAGTTAGGATCAACTCCGGAACTGAAAAAAGGAGTAAATAGCACATTAGGTAATCAATTTACAGATAATACTTTCCGTGCATGGGATATTCAGGCTGCTGCTACAGATGAAGATAATTTCAAGATGTATGTAGAGAATGGTAATTTTAATGTATCTGAGGGGGGACTTTTGTTACAGGTTATTGATGATGCCAATGATGCAGATCCTTATAAAGATACTTATCTGTTGGCAGATACTTTTTATATCGATGGTTTGTCTGTAAACAATCAGGATTTTGTTAAGTTTGGAACAGATAAGATGGTCACTGATACATGGCAGGGTAATAAATATATAAAGAATGTTCAACCTGGTCGTCTGGCCGCATCTTCCAAATTTAAATTTACTTATTATCCGACACAAGATAGTATTGCTATTGAAGTATTAGGTTATAACAAGAAAAATGGTTCAACAGGTGCTACAGCAACAACTGTAAACGGCAAGGCTACTCTTTGGGATCAGTCACAATCTGATAAAACTGTTATCTTGAATAAATTAACAGCTTCTAATGAGATAACTTTGGGTACATCTCCTGCAAATGTTCGTTTCTTCTTGGGTGAAGGTACAACAAACCGTACATCAGAAAATAACGGTGTTTATGTAATCAAGAATGATAAAGACCAGTATTTGGCTGTTCCTATCTATAATACGAAGAAAGATAATGGAGTAAATGCTTGGACTAATGCTCCGAAATGGGTTACTGTAAAAGCTTCTGAGCAGGAAGTGATGAACATGCCGGCTTACCAGTGGGTTATCTTAAAAGATCATGAAGAAACTTCGGAAATTGCCGAGCTGTCAACTGTAACACTTATTAACCGTGAATTTGCCGGTGTAAAACAAAGCATTCAGTTACGTCAGGAAGAAGGCGGTGCTTACAAATTTGTTGCAGGTGGTCTGCATAATATTGACTCCCTGGATATCAAGCCTGTAACAGCTGCTGCATTAGGTAATGAAAAATTAGGTTATTTGAACTTGGATAACAAGGTGTTGAAGGTAATGTCTTACAAGTTCAATTATCTGCATTCATATGCTGATGATAAATTCATCGGTATGAACGGGGACTCTATCCTGTATGTGAAAGATGCTGAATTGTCATTCTTTATGGATAAAGAAACGACTGAAGTTCCTTATGGTATTACCGTAGATAATGCATTGAAAGCTAAAATTTCAGGTTTGAAACAGTTGAAACGTGTTATGTACACTCCGTATGTGAAGACTTCTAAGGGTAATCTTTATATTACATTAGATAGCGAGGGTAGATACAAAATGACTTCTGATGAAGCTAAAGCTAAGAAGTTCTATCTGAAAGAAAATAATTTCTATAAAGCTGAATCTGTAGAAGCAGCTCGTCCTTACTATGCATTCATCAATGTCGCAGCAACTGATTCAACGAAAATTGGTTCGGCTGACGAAGATCTGAGCGTAATCTTGAAAGATAATGTGCTGGAAGAAACAAGAACTTCTGCATTTGCAATTGTAGAAAATAACGCTCCTCTGTATCGTCGTTTCAATACTGCATTAGATGGTGCTGTAGAAGGCCAGGAAGATGCAGCTAAGCTTCTGAAGTTCAAAGAATATTATCGTGGTGAATATCTGATGGATGAAAACAATGAGAAATTCAAGAATGAAGGAGTTTGCTATTTGGGTATCGAAAGAGAAGATAAAGTTAATCCGAAAGCAGGTTTGTCATTTGTGGTTGATACAGCGACAATTGAAAATGCTCCTAATGGAAAGATCAAACCGCAGTATTTCATCTATGTGAGTCAGAGTGAAAAGATTGCAGAACCGGCTAAACCTTGTGAACTGGATCACGAACACCTGAACGGTATTACAGAATGGACTTGTCCTCACGCTATTCCTGCAAAACCAGGCTTTACAAGAGCTAAATATCTGGTAAGTTTCGCTGATTCTCTGAAGGCTAAAGATGCAGATAAGTTGTATCAGTTTGGTGACTATACTCGTGTCGGTTTTGTGGATGCTATGCATATTGGTGATAGCTTGTATGTTTTGACAAATGGTTTCGAAGAACTGGCTAATGCTGATTTGGATACGGCAAAAATTAAGGCTGCTTACAAAGCTGCTAAAATAGACGCTGACTATATCATTGATTTGAAATCTGAATTGAAGAAGGATGCTCACAAGAATTATACTTGGTCATTCCGCTATATCAATCCGGATAAGGCAGCTACTGCAACAGTAGAAAACTTGGATGTTGCATTCCTGATTGAATCAGACAAGGAAGCAAGCGATTTGGATGTTGCTCCTATTAATGGTGCTTGGTTGAAGAGCCAGAACGGTTGTTTGGTTCTGTCGGATTCAAAATCATCTACATTTGAAAATGCAAGAACCGGTGGTGATAATGCATTGGTATTCAATGTCGAGATAGGTTCAGAGGATGATATGGCAACGGATAACGAAACAATTGCTACATCAACAGTATCAGTAGTTGCAACTAACGGTGCCGTAATCATCAAGGGTGCTGAAGGTAAGAAAGTTGTTATCAGCAACGTTCTTGGACAGACTATTGCTAATACGGTAATCACTTCCAGTGAGGCTACTATCGCTGCTCCGGCAGGTTATGTGACTGTGGCTGTTGAAGGCGAAGCTGCTGTAAAAGCAATCGTAAAATAATAGATAATTCTAAAATTACCACCATGCGGTCGGGTAGAGACACTGTATGCAATGTCTCTACTACCTGCCAATTAACCTGCGACGGGCGAACAAGTGGTAGTATTAATACTAAAGTAATAAAATAAAGTTCATCTGTCAGTATCCCTGCGAAGAGAGAAGCCAGATAAAAAAATATCCCCCGATGGAAATTCCGTCGGGGGATATCATTATTTAATGATGAGGTTACTTATTTAATCTCAATGTTTCTCTGTAATTTGGCCGTTTCTACAGGCGCTTTTTTAGGAATATCTACGGTCAATACGCCATGTTCTACTTTAGCGCTGATCTTTTCTTTGTCAACATCATCCGGCAATATCATTGTCTGCTGGAATTTAGAATATGAAAATTCGCGGCGTAGATAACGTCCGTTATGCTTTTCGTCTTTATTCTCGTTTTTCTTTTCCATTGAAACAACCAGGCAGTTGTCATCGTCAATACGGACATTGAAATCTTCCTTAGTCATTCCCGGGGCAGCCAATTCAATCTTATAATCTTTTTCGCTTTCAATTACATTGATAGCAGGTGCTGTTGAATTAGCTTTTTCCATCCAGTCGTTATCGAAGAAATCATTGAAGATACTCGGTAACCAATTTTGATTTTTTCTGATCGGCATCATAATTAAATCTCCTATTTTTAAGTTACACATTCAATAATTTACTGAACTCCGGGCTCTTTCCGAACCCTTCGTTCAGCTATCAATAAGCAAACTTTGTGCCAGTTGGATTTAATGCCTAATTCTGTCTTTTTGTCATTTATTTAAGCTGTATTTGACAGAATTGGTGACATATTGTAGTGATAATCCTTGAATAGCTATTAATTTGTTGCCCCTTTCTTGACTTTGTCGGTGATATGTTCGACACGGTCACCGATATATTCGGCTTCGTTAACGCCTTTATCGACTACGTCTTTGATTTTCTTTTTTGCTCTGTCGGCCAGCTCGCTCATGTCGTCGTGGATACATTTGAATTTACCGTCGTCTTCCATTTTGCGAAGCACATAGCCGATAGCGATACCGGCAGCAATACCAATCAATACATTTTTCATAATTGCTTAATTTTTAAATGATTCTTTTTGTTTAATGTCTCTTTGTTTATGAAACAGTGTGTCAGGCTGTATTGTTCAGGCTTTAAAAGTGAAAAAGATATATGAAATTGTAAAGTAACATTCCCCTGTCTCTTTCCGCTGAAAGGGGAGGGGAATGCTAAAGTTAGGAAGAAGGTTTGGTTGTTTTCTTAGTGTTTTTCAAAATAAGGAATAAAGTGTGTTTCATTTCGATAGCAAAAGTAGGGGGACGGCATTACAGAATTACTACATATGCTATACAGTTTTATTAAATAAAACCGGATTAATTGACTCCCGATATTGTTTGCTAATCGAAATACTGTATTTTTGCAGAAGAACAATTAAAAATCAAAAAACAGAAAGATGGCACAATACAAGAGAATTCTCCTGAAGTTAAGCGGCGAATCGCTGATGGGAGGTAAACAATATGGTATCGACGAAGTTCGTTTGAATGAGTATGCAGCACAGATCAAGGAGATTGCAGAGATGGGTGTCCAAATCGGCATTGTCATAGGCGGAGGTAATATCTTCCGTGGCCTGAGTGGGGCGTCCAAAGGGTTCGACCGGGTGAAAGGTGATCAGATGGGGATGCTGGCAACGGTAATCAATAGTTTGGCCTTGAGTTCTGCGCTGGTTGCACAGGGAGTAAAGGCAAAGGTGTTGACTGCTATCCGGATGGAGCCGATCGGTGAGTTTTATAATAAATGGCGTGCTATCGAATTGTTGGAACAGGGTAATGTGGTGATTATGTCCGGCGGGACAGGCAATCCGTTCTTTACAACCGATACAGGTTCTTCTTTAAGAGGTATCGAGATTGAAGCCGATGTGATGCTGAAAGGTACACGTGTGGATGGCATCTATACGGCCGATCCGGAAAAAGACCCGACTGCGACTAAGTTCTCAGATATTACTTATGATGAAATATACACTCGTGGCCTGAAAGTGATGGACCTGACAGCGACCACCATGTGTAAAGAAAACAATCTGCCTATCATTGTCTTTGATATGGATACCAACGGGAATCTGAAGAAGGTGATGAGCGGCGAGAATATTGGGACGTTGGTGCATAATTAGAAAAATGTGAAATACTTCCTATCCATATTATTCCTTTTATGCCTGTTGCTTGCCGGTTGCGACCGTGCCGATAGGGAAAAGAAATATGTGATAGGAATTTCCCAATGTATGCTGGATGATGCCTGGCGGCAGCAAATGATTCGGGAGGTGGGGATTGAGGCATCCAATTATGATAGTATTAAAGTTGTTATTAAGGATGCCGATAATGATAATGACCGACAAATCGAACAGATACGCGAACTGATTGCACAAAAGGTGGATGTCCTGATTATTTCACCCTTCGAGTCTGCGCCGATAACAGATGTGGCCGAAGAAGCATTCCGTGCAGGCATCCCAACGATTATCACTGACCGTAAAGTAAACACGAACCAATATACCACCTTTGTCGGAGCGAATAATTATGATCTGGGTTTTGCTGCCGGAACATATGCCGCCAAACATTTACCCCCTCATGCTACTATTCTTGAAATTTGGGGAATGATGGGTTCTTCTCCCGCCCAGGAACGTCACAACGGTTTTCGGGATGCCTTGCAGCAACGGACGGATTTAACCTTTCGCCCCGTGGAAGGCGACTGGCGGTATGATGTCGCAGCCAAGCGCTTGAAAGAGATAGACTTTTCACAACCCATCGACTTTGTATATGCTCATAACGATATGATGGCTATTGCCGCCCGTGAACATTTTCTGGCAATAGACCCGGTGCGCGGTAAGGAATTACATATTATAGGGATGGATGCCGTGGCCAATGCCGGACTGGAAGCGGTGGCGGATGGACGGATTAATGTCTCTTTCCTATATCCGACGGGCGGTGAACAGGTGATACGGACCGCCATGCAGTTGCTTAGAGGGGAGAAGGTGGATAAATATATTCCCTTGTTGAGCGGTTTGGTTGATAAATCGGCTGCCCAGACCCTGTTGCTTCAATCTGAACGGTTGAGCAATTATCAACAGCGTATCGAGACACAGCGGAGCCGTATGGATGAACTGCTGAACCGTTTTAATTTTCTCCGGGATTCATTGAGTGTTATCACGCTTTTGATGATTGGCTTCATTTCTTTGTCGGTCTATGTATTTTATATTAACCGTAAGATACGGCTTAAAAACCGCGAACTGCGTGAGATTAATAAGAAAGAGGAAGAACAACGCCGTAAACTGATATCCCTGAATGCGGAGATAGAAGAGGTGACAGCCTCCAAACTCCAGTTCTTTACAAATATATCCCATGAAGTACGTACCCCGTTAACACTGATATTGGGGCCGTTGGACAGGTTGCTTAACTTATTGCACGACTCCCCCTACCTTTCAGACCTGGAGTTGATTCATAAGAATGCGGGGCGTTTACTCCGCGTCATCAACCAACTATTGGATTTCCGGAAGGTGGAGAATAAGCAGGAGAAACTGAAGATACGTGAGACGGAAATCGTTTCGTTCAGCAGTGAGGTGAAGTCATATTTCAATAGTATGGCGAAGGTGCGCAATATTACCTATACTTTTGCCTCGGACATGAAGAACTGCCGTATCTGGATTGATGCGGATATGATTGAGAAGGTGTTGGTGAATTTGTTATCCAATGCATTTAAGTTTACGGCCGAAGGGGGAAAGATTGGGGTAGCGCTGGAAGAGTCGGACGAATGGGTGACGATACATGTCGAAGACAATGGCTCGGGTATCCAACCGGAGAATTTGCCTTATCTCTTCAACCGTTTCTATTCGGAGAACAGCCGGGTGGGGACAGGTATCGGTTTGCATCTGGTCCATGAATATGTGAAGATGCATAATGGAGAGGTAACAGTGGAAAGTGTCCCCGGACAGCGAACCGTTTTCTCCGTTTGCCTTCGGAAAGATAAGACGCAGCTGAACGGCGAATATATCACGGAATTGCCCGTTTCCCATTTGGCGTATGATGCTTCGAACCTGGATGATTCCGAAGAGAAAACGTTGCTGGCACAGAAATATCCTTATTCTGTTTTGGTCGTTGAAGACGATGATGAGGTCCGTGCATTCCTGGAAAAGGAATTATCGGAGAACTTTCGCGTACTTACTGCTGCCAATGGAAAGGTTGCTTTGAATCTTCTTCAGGAGGAAAATGAAATATCGCTTGTCTTATCCGATGTGATGATGCCGGAAATGAATGGCTTCGAACTTTGCCGCAGTATAAAAACGGATATCGCCATCAGCCATATTCCCGTTATCCTGTTGACAGCCTTGTCGGATGAACGTCAGCGTATGTATGGCATATCGGGCGGGGCGGACGGTTATATCCAGAAGCCTTTCCATGTGAACTTTGTAAAACTCCGTATGATCCGTATCCTCGATGAACAAAAAAAGTTGCGCGAAGCATTGCTGAAAAAGCTGCAAAGCAGTAATATGCTGATGGCGCAACCGGAGAAGGTGGAGAATATGGATGATCTGTTTCTTCGCCGGTTCCTGACACAGATTGAAGAGATATATACCGATTCTGAATTTAATGTGGAGAAGTTGAGTGATACGCTCGGTTTGTCGCGCGGCCATCTCCACCGTAAGATAAAAGACCTGACCGGAACCAGCCCGGTCGATTTTCTCCGTAACTACCGTTTAAAGAAGGCTGCCGTTCTTCTGAAACAAAAGCAATACAATATCAACGAGATTGCTTACCAGACAGGTTTTTCGTCTCCCGCCTATTTTGCCAAATGCTTTAAGACCGTTTATAACCAAACCCCGAAAGAGTATCAGAATACATCAGAATAGGCAACATTTTGTGAGTGCCGGTCACAAGAGGCTGTGAGGACGTCTCAAAGCCTGCTTCAACGCCTCCTCAAAGCCTGCTTCAACAGTCCCTCAAAGCCTGCTTCAACGAGCTCTCAAAGGAGGCTTTGAGGAGGCCTCAAAAAAACAACTTCTTTTTCCTATCACATTTGTCGCATTTATCTGACGGATATTATACTATTGGAATGAATTTCAGGGTATGTGACGAATGTGACAGGATTGGCTCGTTTTGTTATATCCGATTGTTTTCAGTGCCTCTACATTTGCTTCCGAAAACTTGTTAGCAAGAACAACATTAAAACATTCTATATGAAAACAGTTGCCATGATTACCATGAAGAAGTCTTTCCTTTTATTAGTTGCCGGCTGTACTTTGTCAGCCGCAACATATGCACAGGAAGCGGTAAAAGATACCGTTCAGGTGAATAAGGAAAAATCAAATGAAACGAACAGCCGCAATGTGATGCTGAATGCCTCCAGTGCGAATGGTCCCCGCGAGATATCCATCGGACTGCCCGGTGGGGATGTCAATGTCCTCGAAAATGGTTTGCCTGTCGTCTACAGTTCCAATCCTCATAATGTAAATACCCATTGGCGCGGTGACGGCAGCTTGGGGCATGTCGGATTATTGAAGATTTCGGAAACGGCTATTACAACCGGTACTGTTGGATATGCGGTAAACTCTCATACGCAACTCGGGACGGAAAAATTCCGGGGTAAACTGAATTATAATACGAATCATTTCGGCAAGCAGCAAATCGACTTGAATATCAGTGGTAATGCCGGAAAAGGTTGGTTTTACAGCGGAAGTATTTATCAGGATTTCGACCCGGGAACTTTCAAGCTGCGTTTTGCTTCCAATCAGGACCGTACCCAGATTTATAAAGCAGCCATCACCAAACGCTATAATCAGGACCGCGGTGAACTATCGGTTATTTATCATTACAGCAACAGCCGCTGGCCCTCGAATGCCGCGACCAATGCCCCTTTTATGTATGTGGGCGACGGAAGTGTGAGGGAGATTCCCGGTTTTAAACTGGGCACAAGTTCTTACCTGCCGACAACGGGCGAGATGGTTTATATGGATATGCGTTCCGGTGAATTGAAGAAGACCAACCTCTATGATGCCTCCCTGAATAAAGGCAACCAGATTAGCCTGCATCATGCTTATAAATGGGACAACGGACTGAAATGGATTGTGAATGCCAAATACGACCATGCTCTCGGCTCTTATGTCTATCAGACGCCGATGTCGCTGGAAAAGAAGACTTCGGTAGACGGCTACTCCCTGAAAGACCTGGAAGGCAATCTGACTCCTTATGAAGGCTATGTGCAAAGCCGCATGTCTTGTCTGAATCGCGGTAATATAGATGAAACCTTCCTGACTTCCGAACTGTCGCACGAATATAAAAACGGAACCTGGCGTATCGGGTTGAACCAGTGGCATTATAAGATTGATTATGCCTCCAATACCACCATGTACGACCATACAGTGGAAGAATATCCGAGCCGGCTGATGAAAGAAGGTTATACTGATGGCATTTACTACGACTTCAACAAGAATGCTTCCGAATATTACAAAGGATATGAAAATAAACTGGCCCTTTATTTTACCCACGATTGGGATATCAACGACAAAATCAATGTCTACTATGGTGCCCGTTTCGAATATCAGAAGATGCACGGTCAGAATGCAGCGGTCTATCTGAGGAATGACAGCGTATTGGGCCGTTTCCCTAACTATCATTTGGGTGCGGCTTATAATAAGAACGGACAGACCGGAACCGTCGCTCCGCAGGATTTCGATTATAACTGGTTCAATCAGGTCTATACGTTTGCCCTGACTTACAAGCTGACCGGGCAGTTCGGTTTTACAGGCGATTTCACTTATAATACGCAGCATCCTGCCATCTCCAGTTTTGCCCCGTCCGAATTGCCGAATGTGGAGAAAGTATCCATTCCATTGGGACGTGCCGGTATCTATTATAATAATAACTGGTTGAGCCTGACGTCTTTGTTTTCTTATATCGGAAAGACGAACAACAACTCTACCCTGAACTTGATTAATCCGAACAACTCGAAAGATATCAACGCTGCCCCACTCAGCTACGATATTAAAACTATCGGTTGGACGACCGACCTGATTGCCAAGTTGTTCAGAGGCTTCGACCTGCACTTCCTGTTTACTTACCAGAATCCGACTTATAAGAAATATGAAACAGGCGTGAATTTCTCGGACGGCAGCTACGCCGGTATCAATGCAACCGGCAACATCGTGACGGAAATACCGAAAGTCCTGCTGGAGATTGATCCGAGTTACACCTATAAAGACTTCCGGGTTTGGTTGAGCGCCCGTTATTTCAGCAAGACGTATGCCAATATCAACAATGCCTATTATTTTAATGGCCGTTGGGAAACATTCGGAGGCGTTAATTATAAGGTAAATAAGTATCTTAGCCTGGGAGCGACAGTCGTGAATATCCTGAACCAGACCGGAGCACGCGGCAGCATTTCGGGAGCCGAACTGGATAAGAAGGAGGATGCCTCCAAGCATAACGGGCAGTGGATGGCCGGCAGCTATATCCGTCCCTTCACCGTAGAATTTAGTGCAAACATTACATTTTAACAATTAATCTATTATCATATGAAAGCAACGATTTTAAATAACAGTAAGAATTTCCTGATGGGTTGTGCCGTATCAGTAAGCCTGGCCGCTTGCCAGTCCGCTTCTAAAGAAGGATTTACATTGGAACAGCAGGGCGATACACTAACGCTTGTCCATATTACGAATCCGGGCAAATACCTCTTGTTGCCGGTGGAAGAACATACCGGTGAAGGGCAGGTGTGTCTTGTGACGGGGAATCCGGCGGATACGGATATGGATATCCGTCTGGCTAAAAAGGAAACGGATTATTTCGTCCCTTTCGAACTGCCTGCCGGAGCAAAAGAGGTGGTTGTCCGTATCCGCAAAACGCCGAAGGATGCCGTGTGTTGGAAAGAGATGAAACTCTCCGACACGTTCGATACGGCCAACCGTGATAAATACCGTCCTCTTTACCACCATACCCCGTTGTATGGCTGGATGAATGATGCGAACGGACTGGTTTATAAGGATGGCGAATATCATCTTTACTTTCAGTATAATCCTTACGGTTCGGTATGGGGAAATATGCATTGGGGGCATTCCGTAAGCCGTGACCTGGTTCATTGGGAACATCTTCCGGTTGCTTTGGCCCGTGATACGATGGGGCATATCTTTTCCGGCAGTTCCGTTGTGGACAAGGATAATACGGCCGGTTACGGTGCCGGTTCGATTGTCTCCTTCTATACTTCCGCCAGCGATAAGAACGGACAGATACAATGTATGGCTCACAGTAGCGATAACGGGCGTACGTTTACCAAATATGAAAAGAACCCTGTCCTTACCCCGTTCGACGGCCTAAAAGATTTCCGTGATCCGAAAGTGTTCTGGTATGCTCCGGAAGAGAAGTGGGTGATGATTGTGTCTGCGGATAAGGAAATGCGGTTTTATTCTTCCAGGGATTTAAAAGACTGGACGTATATGAGTGCTTTCGGTGACGGGTACGGTGTGCAGCCGAGTCAGTTCGAATGCCCGGATATGGTGCAACTGCCGGTAAACGGAGATGTGAATATCAAGAAATGGGCGCTGATTGTCAATATCAATCCGGGCTGTTTGTTCGGAGGGTCGGCTACGCAGTATTTTATCGGGGATTTCGACGGAACAAAGTTTGTCTGCGATACGAAACCGGAAGTAGTCAAATGGATGGACTGGGGAAAAGACCATTATGCGACAGTCTGCTTTTCCAATACCGGCGACCGTGTCATTGCCGTGCCCTGGATGAGCAATTGGCAGTACGCGAATATTATTCCTACGCAGCAGTACCGTAGTGCTAATGCTTTGCCTCGCGAATTGACCATGTATTCCGAAGGGAAAGAGGTGTATGTGGCTGTGAATCCGGTCAGGGAACTGGAATCGCTCCGGAAAGAGACACGTGAGATTCCTGCTTTTACGGTTGAGGCGAATAAAGCTGTCAGCATAGATACGCTGTTTGCCGGAAATGATGGCGCATTCGAGATAAATATGAATGTAGCAACCGGTGAATCGAGTATCGCAGGCTTTCAGCTGGTGAACGGGAAAGGTGAGTATGTGGATATTTATCTGGACCTGAATGCGAAGAAGCTGGTTATGGACAGGGTGCATAGCGGTATCGTGGACTTTGGAAAGAATAGTGTTCCGCATGAAAAGGAAGCACACGATAACCGTATCGCCAACTCCATTAATTATGTGGACGATTTTGCTTTGGCGACCTGGGGACCGTTATCTCCGGCACAGGAACATACGCTCCGGATATTTGTAGATAAATGTTCTGTCGAAGTTTTCCTCGATGGCGGAAAGGTGGCTATGACCAACCTTGTTTTCCCGAACGAACCTTACAACAGTCTGAACTTTTACAGTAAGGACGGCTCCTGCCGGATAAATTCGCTAGTCCTTTACAAATTAGGGCTTTGATAATTGAAAATGATGTTTTTCAGGTGTTAAGTGACATTTGTTATACTTTATGTGCGTTTTGTTATCGTTTATATTATAAGTATCTCATACTTTTGTCAGACAACTTGTGAGTATAATTTAATAGCATGAAGAACAGTATGAATTACGGAAAATTGTTAACTTTATCAGGAATGATGTTGGTTCTCTCCGCCGGTATGAATGCGGAAGATATTACATTGAAGATTACGAAGAGATATTTGAATCTTCCGGTTTCCCATCAGCAGGAACGTGCGGTAATGACATTGGCTGTCGATGGGAAACGGGTCCGGTCCTTTGATATCCGACTGGCTCCGGCGCAACCGGATTACTGGGTGTTTTGCGATGTATCCTCTTTTAAAGGGAAACAGCTGAAAATCTCTTATCCGGGAGAAGTTGCCGGACTGGACAAGATTTATCAGGCAGATGAAATAGCCGGACAAGACAGTCTTTATAAAGAGACAAACCGCCCGCAAATCCATTATACCCAGCGCAGAGGATGGAATAATGACCCGAACGGCCTGATTTATTATGAAGGCGAGTATCATCTTTTCTATCAGCATAATCCTTACGAACGGGATTGGGGCAATATGCACTGGGGGCATGCGGTGAGCAAAGACCTGGTTCATTGGGAAGAATTACCTCTTGCCTTGTTTCCGGATGAACATGGAACGATGTTTTCCGGTTCGGCTGTAATCGACTACAACAATACTGCCGGATTTAACAAGGGAGGAACTCCTGCCATGGTAGCCATCTATACGGCCGACAGTCCGGAAAAGCAAGTCCAGTGCATTGCTTACAGTCTCGATAAGGGAAGGACCTGGACTAAATATGAAGGTAATCCCATTATTGATTCGAAAGCCAAATGGAACAGCCACGATACACGTGACCCGAAAGTCTTCTGGCATGAACCTTCCGGAAAATGGGTGTTGGTGCTGAACGAACGTGACGGCCATTCAATCTATAACTCGGATGATCTAAAAAACTGGACTTACGAGAGCCATATTACCGGATTCTGGGAATGTCCCGAACTGTTCGAACTACCGGTCGACGGGGATGTGAATAATACGAAATGGGTGATGTATGGTGCATCCGGTACTTATATGACGGGGACGTTTGATGGAAAAACATTTGTCCCCGAATCCGGAAAACATTATTATTCTACCGGAACAATCTATGCCGCACAGACTTATAATAACATACCGGCATCGGACGGACGCAGGATACAGATTGGCTGGGGTCGTATCTCCCATCCGGGTATGCCGTTTAACGGGACGATGTTATTGCCTACCGTCCTGTCTTTGCGGACAACCAAAGAGGGAATCCGTCTGTTCAGTGAACCTATAAAGGAGCTCGAAACCTTGCAAACGTTGAAAGGACAGTGGAAAGACCTGACAGCCGGGAAAGCCAATGAGTTAATGCAACCTTACAATCAGGCGGATTGCCTCCGCATTCGGGCTACTTTGAAATTGTCGCATGCGACGAGTGCCGGATTGAGCTTGTACGGACAGAATCTGTTGGATTATGATATGAACTTCAATAGGGTTAACGGCGTTTTTTATTCTCCGGAAGATATGACCAGCATGGAAATCTCTGTCGATATGATTCTGGACAGGACTTCTGTTGAAGTATTCGTAGACGGCGGTGCCTATTCATACTCTATGGAAAGAAGGCCCGACCACGCAAACAAGACGGGATTCAATTTCTGGGGAAATAACATTGAAGTCACGAACCTGGAAGTCTATTCGCTTAGTTCGATTTGGAATAAATAAAATATAAAATCATGGAAAAGAATAAACCTGTAGTAGTCGGTATCGGCGAACTCCTTTGGGATGTCCTGCCAACCGGAAAGCGTGCCGGAGGTGCCCCGATCAACTTTGTATATCACGCCACACAAATGGGAGCTGAGGGATATGCCATCAGCGCAGTAGGAAATGATTTGTCGGGAACGGAAATCGTTCAGGAATTGGAAAAGAATCATATCTCCAACAGCTTGGGAACAGTAGAATATCCGACCGGAAGTGTGATGGTGGAACTGAAGGACGGTATTCCGACCTACACAATCATTGAAGGCGTTGCCTGGGACCATATTCCTCTAACTCTGGGATCTATCGACCTGGTAAAGAGGGCGGATGCCATTTGTTATGGCACATTGGCTTTGCGTTCGCAGGCATCGAAAGAAACGATTCTGTCTTTATTGTCGTATGCACGTGAAGATGCTTTACGCTTTTTCGATATCAATATCCGGCAATCGTATTACTCCAAGGAACTGATTGGAACGTTGTTGCATAAAGCGAATGTCTTTAAGGTGAATGACGAGGAACTGGTATTGCTTCGCAGCATGTGTGATTTGGAAGGTACGGACGAGGAAGTGTGCCGTAAGATGTTGAGGAAATATAACCTCAGATATGTGGTTCTGACAGCCGGAAGCGCTTTCAGTTCGATTTATTCGCCGGATGAGCAGTCCACCATCCCGACTCCTAAAGTACAGGTTGCCGATACGGTAGGAGCAGGCGATTCCTTTTCCGGGGCGTTTGTCTATTCCATATTAACAGGGAAATCCCTGCGTGAAGCCCATCAGCTTGCTGTCGAAACGGCCGCTTTTGTTTGTACACAGGAAGGGGCATGGCCTCCTTATCCGAATAAAGAATAATCATGAAAGAAAAAGGTTTATATATAAAGTTGATCCCGGTCATGCTGGCGTTCTTCGCTATGGGATTTGTGGATCTGGTGGGAATTGCTTCCAACTATGTGAAGGCCGATTTGAATCTGACAGATTCGGAGGCGAATATCTTTCCGTCACTTGTATTCTTCTGGTTTCTGATTTTCTCTGTTCCAACCGGAATGCTGATGAACCGGATCGGACGGAAGAAGACCGTATTACTTAGTCTGATCGTTACATTCTTCTCTTTGCTGCTCCCAATCTTTGGCGATGGTTATATGCTGATGCTTATTTCCTTTTCTCTGCTGGGTATCGGTAATGCTTTGATGCAGACGTCTTTGAATCCGTTGCTTTCAAATATCATCAGTGGGGATAAGTTGGCCAGCAGTCTGACTTTCGGACAGTTTGTAAAGGCTATCGCTTCTTTCCTGGCTCCTTATATCGCGATGTGGGGCGCAACGGCTGTGATTCCTTCTTTCGGCCTGGGCTGGCGGGTGCTTTTCCCGGTTTATATGGTTGTTGCAGTTATTACAATCCTTTTGTTGGGAGCAACGCAGATAGAAGAAGAGAAGCCGGAAGGGAAACCTTCGACATTCGGAGAATGCTTTGCCTTGTTGGGTAAACCTTTTATTTTGTTGTGTTTTATCGGTATCATGTGCCATGTCGGTATTGATGTCGGAACGAATACAACGGCTCCGAAAATCCTGATGGAGCGTTTGGGAATGGGATTACATGATGCATCGTTTGCCACCAGTCTTTATTTTATCTTCCGTACGGCTGGTTGTTTTCTGGGTGCTTTTATCCTGAGTCGCATGTCGGCCAAGATATTCTTTGGCATTAGCGTTGCAATGATGGCGCTGGCAATGGTCGGATTGTCTTTGTTCCACAGCAAAGAAATCATATATATATGTATAGGGTTGATTGGATTCGGAAATTCGAACGTGTTCTCGATTATCTTTTCGCAGGCAATCCAGTCCATGCCCCAGCGTAAGAACGAGATATCCGGACTGATGATTATGGGGCTGTTCGGAGGTACTGTCTTTCCCCTTTTCATGGGCTTCCTGTCGGATGCAATGGTTTCGCAATTGGGGGCGGTGATTGTATTGAGCGTAGGAGTTTTGTATCTGGCATTCCTTTGTCCTAAACTGAAAGTTGCTTGATGATGAATCAGACATCTCATAAAGAAAAAATCAGGCCCGGATTGTACGGTTTGTATGATCCGGGCCTGAACTTAAAACTGTTTAACCGTTTTATTCCCAACTTATAGACAGAGCATTGTAACCTTTGGTCTCATCACTATTATAGTTGTAATGATATAAACGTCCTTTCTTTGTTTTTAGGTTCAGATACGTATAACTTGCACCTAAATAAAGATAGAAAGAATTGATGGAAATATCCGAGCCGGTCGGGAAACACGGAATAGGTATCTTTTCTGTATCGTTATTATAGAAATACCAGGCTGTAGCACTTGACTGATAGCCGCCCACCGGTGAAATGACATAAGTAGTCGGGTCTACTGTAAAGACTAGATCCGTCTTTGAATTTAGGTAATTTTCAATCTTATATTTGTCGGTTCCTTCCATTTGCAGAATGTCTTGTTTGAATTCAGGAAAGATTGAACCGAATTTGAATGTTGCATTTTTGATCGCAACCTGCCAACAGGCAACTAATACTGAGCCGATGAATTTATAGGAACCATCCAGTACTGCATAAGGATCGACATATTCATTGCCATCGATTTCGATACGGTAAGAATAAGTTGTCGCTGTTTTTGCATTTGGGAAACTGATTTTTACAGCAGAAACACTTTGCCCTGCCGTAAACTCGACATTTGTGGGAATGGAGAGCACTTCATCCTGACTGATTATTTTAATGGGAACGGAAGCTGCCGATGCTGTTTGTGTACGTCCTACTTCCAATGTTATGGCATATTCTTCTGATGCGTCGATAACTTTGGTTGCTTCATTTGTATTCAGGAAATAAACCTGCATGCAATTCGGAGATGTTTGCGGGCCGGGTTCGTAGGAGTCATCGTCGCTGCATCCTGTAAATGCAAGTCCGATCAGGCCGGTCAGCAGGTATATGATGTTTTTAATCGTTTTCATAAGATTATTCATTTACTGATTTGAAAATAAATAGATTGATTATTCGGACCATAGTTTGATCACCATCGTAGGATCCGGATTATTGATGATACCGATGTTTATCCTTTCTTCTGTTTCCGTGATATAAATATTCAGCCATGGGGCCACATAGCCAAGAATAGAATTGAAACGTTGTGAAGCAACATGATTAGTACCTTTGTATCCGCGAAGTACTTGCATTTTCAGACGTTTGTAATCAAAATAGACAATGCCTTCTCCCCAGAACTCAACACGTTTTTGTATCATGAGTTTATCTAAGAACTCATCTATACCGGCTAACTGTCCGCATTCATAGGAACCGTCCGTATAGCGATATTGATTCATGAATTTTTCCAAAGCAGATACGCCGGCTTCCATACTTTGTGTAAATGCAAGTGCTTCAGCTTCGATGAAATACATTTCTTCGATTCTCATGACCGGTACATCTGTTGCAGCCCCGGTTTTATAAGTATCCATTTCACCGGAACCCGGACGGAATTTAAAACCGGTATATGCCGGAGCCTTTGCCCAGATTTCATCACTCAATAACGTATGATATTTTGCTGTTGGAGCTTTACCGGCATCTTCGGGTGCAATCCAGGTTACTTTCCGCCAGTCGGCATCAGAGATTTGTTCAAAAAGACTTTTGCTGATCATTCTGTAGGTGTCATATTTATAGTTTGCAACACCAAATGTTGTCTCCGGCGAGATATTACCGATAAAGTTCTTGTAGTTTGAGTTTACTGAATTAGTTCCGATAATGATCCCCAGCATCCATGAGTTTTGCGAATCGCTTTTGTTAAAACCGGAAGTTGTATTATGCCATTGATCTTGCGTTAATGGTGAATAGACTCCGGAATTGATGGCCTTGTGTGCATATTCCAGGGCTTTGGCGTAACAACCTTCAGCCGAAGATACGCCCAACGGAGCCAGATCCTGTAGTTCGGAATCGCTTTCATGTGACATTTGTGTGGATAAATCTTCGGGATAGAGACGGAAACGTGTCGCTATTTCCAGCCAGGTACGGGCTTTTAGTCCGTAAACAACATTCAGATCCGGAGTATTTCTGGCTTTACGTGTGAAGTCAGCCAGATATTCTTCTGCTCTATTCAAATCATTCAGGATAAAGCGATACATCTTATAAAAAGGTGCACGGGGATTGTTTTGCGAATTTTCTTCAGTAGTATTTTCGGAAACAATCGGAACGGTCAGACCATAAATCTTCTCGGCAGAGGCTTTGCTATCCAGATTAGATACACCGGTCTGTTTATATTCAAACATGCAGGATAATTCCAGGTAGGCCATTGCCCGATAAGCCAGTGCACTACCCAGATATTGTTTAGCCGCTTCGCTGGCTTCCGCCGGGTCGACGGTTCTGATCGTGCTATGCGCATTATTGATCAATCCGTAATAAAAATACCATATAATTTGTTGATAGGTATAATTTCCCAAATAATTTGTACTGGCCCATGGATTATTAAAATAATCATATCCTGTTTTACTTACGGGGAAATCGTTGCACATCACATCCCGTGAAGTCATAATAGCGGGATAACCGTAATCTGTAGATCCGGCACTTGATGCATTGAGAATATTATAGGCATTCATATGAGCTGCCGTTGCATTTGCCAAGGCTTCCAGTGCGGTAGTCGATTCGGCTACTTGTTCTGTTGATGCCACATCTGTGGGAAATGTCTCTTCGATACAGCTGTTGAATAAAGAAGCTGCTGCGCAAAAGGCGATTGTTGTTAGATATCTTTTTTTCATCTTTACTCTCTTTTTCAAATTAGAACTGAACACTTATACCTCCTGAGATACTCCGGATTGGAGAATAGGATAGCAGGGTTGTACTTCCACTGAAGCTGTTACGAGGATCGAATCCTTTACGTTTTGACCAGTAGAAGAGATTGTCTCCGGCTACATACACACGCAATTTGCTTAAGTATATAGATTTAACCAGTCTGGTAGGAAACGTGTATCCTACATTAATATTTTGCAAAGTGAGCCAACTGGCATTGGTCAGCCAACGATCGGATGCGTTTGATGTATTGGTATCCGCATATTGCCAGCGAGGTATATTAGATGTTGGGTTATCTTCCGACCAGGCGTTTTGTACATCTTTATGAATATTCTTTCCTGTTGATCCGGCAATAGGGGAGCCCATTAAAGAAGCATAAGCTCCATCGTATGATTGTCCTCCGATGGAATAAGTGAACGATACTCCCAAATCAATTCCTTTATAAGAAAAGTTTGTTCCGAAACCACCATACAGGTCGGGAAGAGCATTTTTGCAGAGATGATAATCGGCATCACTGTATGAAGTTGTTTTCTGCTCATTTCCATCTTTGTCGGTATAATACCACATCTGCTGGCCTTCTTCGGATACACCGGCATATTTTTTCAGACGCCAGCTATACATTGGGAGACCTTCTCCATAGAATTGATTACCGCTTACATACCCTTTATAGCCATCAAGTTCAGCTCCTTTTCTGCCTTCTGCCAGATAAGTGATCTTGTTTTTATAATGAGTCAGATTCAAATTGACAGACCAGTTGAGGTCTTTAGTCCGTATAGGGGTGACTGTCAGGTCCAGTTCGACTCCTTTGTTTGTCATATCGCCGATGTTATCGTAATATCCGCTGTATCCCATGGAAAGAGGAGTCCCTAGCCAGCACAGCATATTGGTTGTTTTACGATAGAAATAGTCGACGCTTCCGTTTAAACGTCCCTTGAATAGTTCGAATTCCAGACCTGTGTTGAAGTTACCGTTCGTTTCCCAGGTAATATTCTTGTTTCCTTTTGTTTTGAAAACGAGAGAGATAGATCCATCGGAGTCCTTGATGTCATATGTGTCCGTATATCTGTTGTATCCAATATCGTCATTACCTTGTGATCCGTATGAGGCTTTATATTTCAACATATCGATCCAGTCTTGCTTGAACCAGTCTTCTTTGGTGAGAATCCATGCGCCGCCCACCGACCAGAAATTACCCCAGCGGTTATCCGGATGGAAACGGGAAGATGCATCCCGGCGATAAGAACCGGACAGGAAGTATTTTTCTTTATAATCGTATTGGGCACGTAAAAAATAACCTTCTGTATTATAGTCCTTTGTTTCTGAATCGGTACTATTGAGTGTAATGGCACCTCCTAATTCCTGGTTCCCAAAATAGGAATACATATTTGTTTTACCTCCCCATACGTAAGCATAATTATATTTGTAATTTTCATGTCCGATCAAAGCGGAAATGCTATGATCGCCAAACGTCTTGCTGTAGTTCAATAACTGTTGGAAATTGAATGTGGTAGTACGATAATGATATATATAGACGTATCCGCCTTGTCCGGCATAATAGCCATAGAAAGGTTGGGTAGTATATGTTTTACGTCGTTCATAATCCGAAACGCCCAGGTTCAGCGTGAATTTGAAATCGTTTAAGAATGAAACATCCATAAATCCGCTGGCATTGACAGAATTGCCGTTTGTTTTGTTTGTCTCTAACCTGTCTGTTTGCAATGAGTTCGTGTTGGGGAGTACAGATCGTTCCAGACCTGCGTTATTGCCTTTTCCGTAATCATATACGTTTCCATTTTCATCCTGCATGATATTTCCTTGTGCATCGCGGACATAAACCGGATAAATGGGGGCAATTGTGGTGACATGTCCGAATATGTTGGTAGAGCTCAGATCGGAGGCGTCTCCGCCTGCAATGCCGTTTGTTATATTATGGGTATAGCTGATATTACCTCCGGTTTTTAACCATTTTTTTGCCTGATAAGAGGCTTTCAGACGACCGGAATAACGTTCGTAATCGGAATTATAGACTACCCCTTCATTTTTCAGATAACCTAGTGACAGGTAGAACTGGAGTTTCTCCGTACCTCCGTTTATGTTTAAATTATATTCCTGACGCAGGGAGGAGCGATAGGCTTCATCCAACCAATCATCAGGAGTTAATAAATAATCTTTGCCATTGTAGTTGACAATATTTCCTAACGTGGCGTTCGGATTCAGCCGGCCGTTTTCACCGATCAGATATTGTCCTTCCGGTACGTTAAATACTGAATAACCTAACCCTCCGTTGGCAGACGATTGTGGTATCATTTCATTGGCCTGTTTGTGTGCGTCATAAGCGCTTAGACCTTGTCCGCGCAGATAATAATTATAAAGACCCAGGTAATGTTGTTCATAGTATTGCCCGGGATCGGTAATATAATCGTATGTTCTGGCAGCGTTCGTATTGACGCCCCATTTGGCATCTAAGGAAACAACTGCATCTCCGGCCTTAGCTTTCTTGGTAGTGATCATAATCACGCCGTTCGCACCGCGGGCACCATATAAGGCATTCGAGGCAGCATCTTTCAGTACAGTCAATGATTCGACATCTGCCGGATTGATATTATTCCAACCGCCCTCATAAGGTATTCCGTCGAGAATAACCAAGGGATCTTTGCCTGCATTAATTGAACTTAGGCCACGGATACGAATACTTGGAGTTGCTTCAGGTGCTCCCGTTGCATTTATCATTTGTACACCGGCAACTTTACCATTTAGCGCGTCTACCACATTGGTAACTTGCCGCGTGCCTATATTTTCTGCTTTTACTACACCGGCAGAACCGGTAAATGCTGATTTTTTTTGCTCTCCAAAAGCAACGACAAGTACTTCGCCCATTTGTTGAACATCTGTTTGTAAGGAGATTTTCAAGTTCGGTTTAACTGTAACTTCCGCAGGCAACATTCCCAGAAATGAAATGACCAGAGTCTGTGCAGAACTTGGTACATTTGATAAACTGAACTTTCCGGCTTCGTCGGTGATAGTTCCAATACTTGTACCTTTTATCTGTACTGTAGCACCTTGGATAGGCTCATTGTCTTCCTCAGAGAAAACGATGCCGTTTACTGTGATTTTTTGGGCAAGGGCCAGAGTAATACTAGCTAAAAGGCTTCCTAACAATAAAATAAGTTTTTTTTTCATAATGGATTATTATAGTTTAATATATTCTTCCTTTCTGTGCTTATCAAGGAACTACTAGTGTATATTCTTTCATATGCAAATATAAAAGTTTTTATTATAAAACAAATTTATTTTTATAAAATGATATTGTTTTTCTTGTTTTACTTATTATTTGTCTTTTTCTACCGTATTGGTGTTTCAATATTTTTCGTGGCATAAAAAACATATTGTGTAGCGTGATTGATTGAGGGATATGTATTTTGTGTACCAAGTTCTGCACAGACTAATTCAAATTTTATTTAAATAAAAAGAGTAAAACGCCAATTGTTTTGTAAGTTTGTTCACTACTGTTTGTCTCTTCTTTTTTAGTTATTACTATTCTTAAATATATTCCCTTGTTTGTGAATAACTTATCGCTTATTTTCTTATATTGGACTCTGTACATTTTAGCGGCCGATAATTATCAGCCTTATGGCTTATAATTATGAGCCAAACGGTTGACAATTGTCAGCCAATCGGCCGATGGTTATGAACCATTGATTACTTAGGCAACTAATTTGGATTAGTACCTATAGTAATAGAAAATATATAGGGGAGAAAATATAAAAGATGCCGAATCATTTTATACTTGTTTGCTAGGTTCAAAAACTTTACTACTTTTGTTTATCGAAAAAAACAGAAAACAAAATATCAATCAGTTATGGCAGATATCAAGCAGTATGTAAATGCAGCAGAAGAGAAAATGACGTTCGCAATCGATTATCTTGACGAACAGTTGGCTCATATCCGTGCCGGAAAGGCTAATCCGAAGATCCTTGACGGAGTGAAGGTCCCTTATTACGGAGGTCTTGTTCCTCTGACTAATGTGGCTTCGGTAAATACACCGGATGCAAAAACGATTATCATTACTCCGTGGGAAAAGCCGCTTATCAAAGAGATTGAAAAGGCGATCATGAACTCGGAAGTAGGTATCACTCCTGAAAATAATGGCGAAATAATCCGCTTGGGGATTCCTCCTCTGACAGAAGAACGCCGTCGCATGTTGGCTAAACAATCTAAACAGGAAGCCGAAACGGCAAAAATTAGTGTTCGTAATGCGCGTCGTGATGCGATCGAGGCAATAAAGAAAAGTGTGAAAGCCGACGGAACTCCCGAAGATGTGGCAAAAGATGCGGAAGCGGAAGTTCAGAAGGTGCACGATAAATTTATAAAGAAAGTAGATGACCTCTACGCTGCTAAAGAAAAAGAAATAATGACTGTATAACTTGTAGGGGCGAAACATTTTTCGCCCTTCTTTTTTTATAAGAAAAAAATTAGGAATGAAAGGACTGGTAATAAAGAATACAGGTAGCTGGTATACCGTACGCACCGATGACGGGCGTGATGTGGAAAGTAAGGTAAAAGGAAATTTCCGTTTAAAGGAGATACGCAGCACAAATCCTGTCTCTGTCGGTGACCGGGTTGATATCGATATCAATAATGAAGGTACGGCGTTTATTACCAAGATAGAAGACCGTAAGAACTATATTATCCGGCGGGCTTCCAACTTATCTAAACAGTCGCATATCATTGCGGCCAATCTCGATCAGGCCATGCTGATCGTAACTGTCAATTATCCGATTACTACAACTGTTTTTATCGATCGTTTTCTGGCCACGGCTGAGGCTTATAGTGTGCCGGTAAAGTTGGTTTTCAATAAAATCGACCGTTATAAAGGGGAAGATAAGGAATATCTCGACGCCTTGATTAATTTATACACAACGATCGGTTATCCCTGTTCTACCCTATGTGCTAAAACGGAAGAAGGTCTCGATGCGCTTAAAGCGGAACTGAAAGATAAGATAACTCTTTTATCCGGTCATTCGGGAGTCGGTAAATCAACGATTATCAATAAGTTAGTTCCCGGTGTTAATCTCCGGACCGGTGATATTTCCGAATATCATAATAAAGGGATGCATACGACAACTTTCTCTGAAATGATCCCGCTGCCGGAAGGAGGCTACCTGATTGATACCCCCGGAATCAAAGGTTTTGGTACGATAGAGATGGAGACTGCTGAAATCTCCCACTATTTTCCGGAGATATTCAAATTCTCCGAAGATTGCCGGTTCAATAACTGTAGCCATCGTCATGAACCGGGCTGTGCTGTTTTGCAAGCGCTTGAAGATCACTATATCAGCGAGTCCCGCTATAAGAGTTATCTCAGTATCTTGGAAGATAAAGAAGAAAGCAAATATAGGGAAGAGTATTAAACGGCCGGGAGGCTCATCCCTGTGATTTTGCGGTATAGGTCGAGTGCATAAACATCCGTCATTCCTGAGATATAATCAAGTACACATTGTATTTTGCCATAAGTTGTTGGTGCATTCGTGTCATATTGTTCCGGGATGCGCTGTAACAATAATTTACTGTATGCATGGCTCTGATTCATGACAGCTTCTGTCAGGCTGTCGATCAGGTGGCTGAAAATATGGTAACCGGCCAGTTCTATGTCGAGTACTTCTTTGGCGCGGTAAATCTTTTTGTAAGCCGTTTTTGAACAGGTGGCATAGGCTTGTTTGGCTTGTTCTTCAATCTGTTCAATAAGTGGGGAGTTGTAAGTCCCATCAAGTATCCCGTTTTCATTTTCAAGGAAGACACGTGAACATTCATCCACCAGTAGTCCGATGATGCAGGAGCGTAGATAGGCGATCTGTTCGTTCGTATCGTCTACCATTTTCATGACACGGATGATATGGTCCAGTCGTTCTCCTTCAAAAAAGTTGAGCAATAGTTGAATGGCTTCTTCTGTTGTAAGGATGTGTAGTTTGCAGGCATCTTCTATATCCATGATCTGATAACAGATATCGTCGGCTGCTTCTACCAGATAAACCAGCGGGTAACGGACAAATTTATTCTTGTCTTCCGGATTGTGGTTTATTCCCAATTCGGTCGCTATGCGCATATAAGTCTCTTCTTCCGACTGGAAAAAACCAAACTTCCCTTTTTTACCTGAATGAACCGATGCATAAGGATATTTGACGATAGAGGCCAATGTGCTGTAAGTTAAAGCAAATCCGCCTTTTCTCCGGCCGATAAACTGATGGGTAAGCAGGCGCATGGCATTGGCATTGCCTTCAAAATGAAGAAAGTCTTCCCAACGGCCGCCGGCGGAACGAATTTCATCTTCCAGATAACTGCCGTTCCCTTCCAGGAAGTAAGCGGAAATAGCTCTCTCTCCGGAATGTCCGAATGGCGGGTTGCCCATGTCGTGAGCCAGGCAGGCTGCGGAAACAATGGAACCTATTTCCGGAAAGTTAATACTTCCGTCGGGATATTTTTGCATCAATCCCTTTGCTACATTATTACCTAACGAACGACCTACACAGGAAACTTCCAGGCTATGTGTCAGACGATTGTGGACAAAGATACTGCCCGGCAAAGGGAATACCTGCGTCTTGTTCTGTAATCTGCGGAAGGGGGAGGAGAAGATCAAACGGTCATAATCCCGCTGGAAGTCTGTACGTTCATGTTTACGTTCATGATATTCTTCCATTCCGAAACGTTTACCTGATAATAATTGGGTCCAGTTCATATTGCTATATTAAAAGTCTTATTTACAAAGGTAGATATTTTGAGAGAGAATTGAGGATTTAAGGACTTAAATAAATATTTAAATTGAGTTCTGTCAGAACTCTGTTCGTTAAGGTTAAAATTGTGTGAATTAAAGTATTTGTGTGTTGGTAGACTCTTTCGAATTGTGTTAAAATAAGGGAAAAGATATATTTTATTTGAACAATTTACATATTAGGCGGTTATATAATCACAGTTTTATAGAAAATGAGATGCTATGTTATATGAGTTCTGACAGAACTTAGTTCTTGTATTTGAAAAATCTAAGAAAGTGTTAATCTATTAGTTAAACTTATGATTTTGTATTATGAAAATTTTAATTATTAACTTGCCTAAACAATCTATTTTATGAGGAAGAGCTTAATTTTATTTGTGCTGTTCTGTATAGGAACATGCATAAATGTGCTGTGGGCACAGAAGCAAGTGTCAGGTGTGGTGATGGATAAAGATCTTAATGAACCGTTGCCAGGAGCAAATGTTGTTGAGAAAGGAACAACAAATGGAACGATTACCGATATGGACGGTAAATATTCGCTGCAAGTTGCAGATAATGCGATATTGGTGTTTTCTTATATTGGAATGGAAACGCTGGAAGAACCTTTGAATGGGCGTTCGGTAGTAGATGTAACTATGACTACAGGTGCACAAAAAATTAATGAAGTTGTAGTGACTGCGATGGGTATTCAGCGTAAAGCAAAAAGTTTGACTTATGCTACCCAAAATGTCGGAGGAAAGGAGTTGACCCGGGCGAAGGAAACGAATATGATCAACAGCTTACAGGGGAAAACTTCCGGTTTGGTTATCACTCCGAATGCCAGTGGTGCCGGTGGTTCTTCAAAAATCCTGTTGCGCGGTAATAAATCTGCTCAGGGAAATAACCAGCCTCTTATTGTTATTGATGGTATTCCTATGTCAAATCCGGAAACAAGCCAGCAGGGAAGCGAGTATGACGGGCGTGATGGTGGTGACGCTCTATCCAATTTGAACCCTGATGATATTGCGAGTATCAACGTTCTGAAAGGTGCGTCTGCTGCTGCGTTGTATGGTAGTATGGCAGCCAACGGTGTAATCATGATAACAACGAAGAAGGGACGTGAAGGGGCTATTCGTATCGATTTCTCCAGTAATATAACAATGGAAACGACATTGGCTGCTCCTAAGTTGCAGGACCGTTACGGTGCTGTAGTTACGGGTGACCAGTTAAGTGCCAAGAGTTGGGGGGAGAAAATTACAGGAAAAGCTTCCGGGGCAGACCGTTTGGGTGAATTTTTCCGTACTGGTGCCAATTATATAAATTCTATTTCTATAAATGGTGGTACAGAACATAGCCAGAGTTACATATCGTATGCTAATACAACGACTAAAGGTATCATGCCTACGAATGATTTTTATCGTCATAATATGACAGCCCGTCAGACATTTAATGCTTTTGATAATAAGTTGAAGATCGATGCTTCTCTTAGCTATATTACTCAGAAGATTATCAACCGGCCTCATGGCGGTAACTATTTCAACGCTTTGACCGGCTTGTATTATTTTCCGGCGAATGGAGATTTCAAGCATTATAAAAATAACTTCGAAGTCTATGATCCGTTGAATAGTTGGAATGCACAGAACTGGTATACATCTTTAGATGCCGATCAACAGAATCCATATTGGGTATTGAATAGAAATAAACGGACAGATAAACGTGATCGTTTCATGGCTTCGGGTACTGTGAAATACAATATCACAGATTATTTGAATGTACAGGGACGTTTGAGCCTTGACCAAACGAAAGACTTTTATGATATGAAGGTTTTTGCAACGACCACATCGGTATTGGCGCCTCCTAATGGCCGTTATAAAAGAGAAACCTTCGATGCAAAACAATTTTATGGTGATTTACTGGTTAACTTTAATAAGACATTCAACGAACAATGGGAAGTGAATGCTTCTGCCGGTACCAGCTTTACAGACTTTAAGACACAACGTTTGTATATAGACAGTGACAAAGGTGGATTGGTTTTGCCGAATTACTTTGTTCCGGAAAACGGTGCGACAAATGGTATTCAGCGTAGCGAATCTCCGCGTAAACGTCTGAACTCCGTATTCTTTACAGCTCAGGCAGGGTATAAAAGTATGATTTATCTGGATGTAACCGGACGCAATGACTGGTCGTCTACTTTGGCTTATACCAATAATATCTCTTATTTCTATCCTTCTGTCGGTTTGACTGCCTTATTAAATGAAATGATCCCGATGTCGGAAAAGATTAATTTATTGAAGTTCCGCGGATCTTATAGTATAGTGGGTAATGATATGCCGGCTTATATTACAAAACCGAAAGATGGATTCAATTTAGGACAGTTGGAGCCGAATAATAAAGTGCCTTTCAAGGAAATGAAACCGGAAAAGCTGCATTCTATGGAGTTTGGTGCTGATTTGGCTATGTTTGACAGTCGCCTGAACTTTGATATTACTTACTATAAGACAAATAGTAAAAATCAGTATTTTCAAGTTTCTTCTCCGGTTGCCAGCGGATATGACGCATTCTATATTAATACCGGTAATATCCAAAATCAGGGTTTTGAATCTTCTGTCAGCTGGACACAGGATTTAGCGGCCGATTTAAGTTGGAAGACTGATTTTAATATTTCTTTCAATGATAATAAAGTGAAAGAACTGGATCCTGCTTTAGGTAAATACGTAACTATCGGTGAAGGGGCCGGTTTCCGTTTTATTCTGGAAGAAGGCGGTTCTTATGGTGACATTTATACCCGTACACTAAAACGTACGGATGATGGTGTTGTTGATCTGGATGAAAAAGGGAATATCCAGTTAACCGATTATGAATATGTTGGTAACGTAAATGCTAAATGGCAATTAGGATGGGGCAATACATTTAATTATAAAGATTTCTCTCTCTATTTCCTGATTGACGGAAAGATCGGTGGTAATACCGTAGGTATGACACAGAGTTATCTGGATAGTTATGGTGTTACGGAAACTACAGCCGATGCCCGTGATAATGGTGGTGTCGACTTAGGAAACGGACAGAAGATGGATGCAGAAAAATATTATTCTGCTGTAGCCGGAAAAGATAAAGCCGGTGACCAATATGTATACTCGGCTACCAATTTTCGTTTGAGGGAACTTTCTTTAGGTTATACATTCCGCAATTTGTTTGGTGTTTCTAAAAATCTGAGTTTATCACTGGTTGCGCGTAACCTCTTCTTTATCTATAAGGATTCGCCGCATGACCCGGATATGTCTATTTCTACCAGCAATGGATGGCAGGGCTTTGATATTTTTGGCTTGCCTGCTACCCGTAGTTATGGATTCAATTTGAAAGCAACATTCTAAAAAGGAGAACAATTATGAAGAATATAATAAAACAAATCATAGGAATAGTTCCGGCTACACTGTTTTGTGCAGTGCTGGGATTTACAGCTTGTACTGATAACTTTGAGAGTCTGAATGATAACCCGAATGGATTGAATCCGGAAAATATTCCGTTGGTTATGCGTTTTGCACAGCCGCAGCAGTCAATCTATCTGAATTATCTGAATCGTGATTATGAATATCAGTTGCAACAGAACCTGAATGCGGATTTGTATTCCGGGTATTTGGGTACACCGAACGATTTCGGCGGAAATAACAACAATAATACCTATGTAATGAATGACGGTTGGAATAATCAGGCATTCACCACCGGTATGATTAATATTCTTAAACCAATCAGCCAGATTCTGGATCTGACGGAAGAAACTGATTATATTGCTATTGCAAAAATCATCCGTGTTGCAGCTATCCACCGTGTATCGGATATGTACGGACCTCTGCCATACAGTAAAGCGATGAAAGGCGGAACAGTAGTAGGTTACGACAGTCAGGAACAATTATATAAGACATTTTTGGAGGAACTGACCGAGTCAGTGAACGCGTTGACAACATTTGTCGATACTAACGGAGATCAGCCGGGACGTATTACTTTCGACGTAATGTGTGGTCAGAGTCATACCCGTTGGATTCGTTTTGCAAATACACTTCGTTTGAGATTGGCAATGCGTATGGTAAAAGTAGATCCTGCAACAGCAAAGAGAGAAGCTGAGGCGGCTGTAAGTCAGAAATATGGCGTCCTGACAAGTGCAGATGCAAATATAGAGGTGAAGGATAAGGGATTGACAAATCCTCTCCGGACAATTGCCGTGGATTACAATGACAGTAGCCTCGGAGGTTCTTTTGAATCAATAATGAAAGGATATGATGATCCTCGCTTGCCGGAGATGGCTCTTCCTGTAGGATGGAACGGTGATCTTGATATTCATGGAAAAGACGGTAAGCCTTTGAATAAAATAGGGCAATATGTAGGTATCCGCCAGGGAATTCCTATTGACGATAAGAATAACTATAAAATGTATTCTATCCCTAAGTTTGATGTGAAGGATGCAGATAAGTTAACGACAAAATACCCTTTACCGATCATGAAGGTTGCGGAAGCTTATTTCTTGCGTGCAGAAGGTGTTTTAAGAGGTTGGAGTATGGGCGGCGGCACCGCACAATCTTTGTATGAAGAGGGTATAAAGGCCTCGTTCGATGAATATGGCATTTCTGCCGATAAATATGCTGCATATATTGCTGATGATGTGAAGATGGCTGCCGATTATGAAAATCCTTACGATCCGGAATATAGTTGTCCGGGTGTTAACAAGGTTACAGTGAAATGGAATGAAGCTGCTGATAATGAAACTAAATTGCAGAAGATTATAACTCAGAAATGGATTGCTATGTTCCCGGAAGGGCAGGAAGCATGGAGTGAATTTCGTCGTACTGGTTATCCGAAACTTCTTCCGGTAGCAGACAATCGTAGTAAATTTATTCCGAAGGGTGAATTTATTAAACGTTTGCCGTTTACATTAAATGAACGTAATACAAATCTGGAAGCTGTCGAAGAGGCCCGTACTATGCTAAAAGGACCGGATGATCCTTCTACCCGTTTATGGTGGGATGTTGAAGGTGGTAACTTCTAATCAGGAAATATAAAAAAGAGGTCCGTATTTCAATTGAAATGCAGACCTCTTTTTTATGTAGTTACTTTTAATAGATCAATTCCCCTTTCCCTTGGCGTACAATCTCAAACTCATCCGTGGTACAATCTACAACCGTTGAGGCTTCGAAACCACCGTAGCCACCGTCGATAACGATGTCCACCGTATTTTCATACTTTTCATGGATCAGTTCCGGATCGGTCGAATATTCGATCACGTCATCGTCGTCATGAACAGACATGGTCAGAATAGGGTTTCCCAGCTCCTTTACTAGGGTCCGGATAATATTGTTATCCGGTACACGGATACCGACTTCTTTCCTGTTTTTGTATATTTTCGGCAATTCGCTGCTTGTCGGCAGGATGAAGGTGAAAGGACCGGGCAGGTTCTTCTTCATCAGCTTGAATGCCGTGTTGCTCACTTTGGCATATTCGCTCAAATTGGAAAGGTCGTAACAGATGATGGAAAGGTTGCTCTTTTGAGGATTGATACCTTTCATCTGGCAGATCTTTTCAACTGCGCGGACATTCAGCGCATCACAGCCGATCGCATATACTGTGTCGGTCGGGTAAATGACCAAGCCTCCGTCGCGAAGGACGTCGATAACCTTGTCTATTTCCCTCGGATTGGGATTTTCAGGGTATATTTTTATTAGCATAACTGTCAGCTATTTACGGCTGGTTAGCCGTAAATAATATTTCCGTTCTCGTCGGTAAATTCTTCTAATCCTTTGCTGTACTGGTTCATGGCGCGAAGGCTCATGCCCATGCTTGAGAAGCCACCATCGTGGAAAAGGTTCTGCATAGTAACCTTGCGGGTCAGGTCGGAGAACATCACGATGCAGTAATCTGCACATTCTTCGGCCGATGCATTACCCAGCGGACTCATCTTATTGGAGAAATCCATCAGATGATCCATACCTTTCACTCCGCTACCGGCTGTTGTCAGGGTTGGCGACTGAGAGATCGTATTGATACGTACTCCCTTCTCGCGTCCGTAAATATAACCGAAGCTGCGTGCAATCGATTCCAGCAGGCTCTTGGCATCCGCCATGTCGTTGTACCCGAAGAAAGTGCGTTGTGCTGCCACATACGATAAAGCAAGTACCGAACCGCAATCGGCGATAGCATCCTGCTTTTTGGCTACCTGGAGCATCTTGTGGAAAGAGACGGCGGATATATCCAATGTCTTTCCCAGCATATCGTAATCCAGGTCATCGTATGTACGTTTTTTGCGCACGTTCGGACTCATACCGATAGAGTGCAATACGAAATCTATTTTTCCTCCCAGTATTTCTACTGATTTTGAGAATACCATTTCCAGATCTTCCACGCTAGTGGCATCTGCCGGCAGCACTTCGGCGTTCAGCTTTTTAGCCAGGGCGTCAACTTCACCCATACGTACGGCAACCGGCGTATTACTTAATGTAATAGTTGCCCCTTCTTCCACAGCCTTTTCTGCCACCTTCCAGGCAATCGACATCTCGTTCAGCGCACCGAAGATAATGCCTCTTTTACCTTTCAATAAATTATGACTCATACCTTTATTTAATTTATTTACGGCACAAAAGTACATAAAATGTGCAAGATGGGCAACTTCTTTATCATAAACAGCGGTTTCAGTCCAAGAATACTGACAAGCATGTATCTTTTTCTGAAAAAAGACTCCCAAGAAGTATTTAATGAAAAAGATCTTCTTGGGAGGTACATTTTTATTCCGATTGTAATGCGGAATAAGGATCAATTATGCTGAAAAAGCGTAAAAGTTAATATCATAATTAATAAATCGATTAATATCCTTCGGTTTGTTTCACCAATGGATCTTTTGTCATAGTTCCCGTATCAATCGGCCAAAGTAATTTATAAGCTTCTGATTGGCTTAGTCCGCTTTGTGTGAATGCTAACGGATTACCAGAGGCATCATGCATACGGCGTACATCAAACCATCTTTTGCCTTCACGTACAAATTCTTTATCTCTTTCAGAAAGTATTGCCAACTCGTTTTCTGCAAAACTCTTATTTGTATAGCTGGGATAAGCATTTCCTGTATATGCTCTTTCTCTGATTTTATTGATTTCAACAGAAGGGTCTGATCCTTGCATGTTTTTAATTTCAGCTCTCATCAGTAATAAGTCGGCATAACGGTACAGAGGCATGTCGTCGCTGTAGTTACGTATATTATTGTCAACTGTTCCCAGAAATTTACGTAATACGACACCGTGTTGTGTTTTATCCTGATTATAGAAATCCATGAATGTCGTATATTTTCTAGTGTCATTTTCATCGTATGATTCAAACAAATCCCATTTGTATTCGTTCGCCAGAATACATCTATCACCTACATTTAATGGGTCGTTCATCGGAATCCCTTCTTTATCATACCAACTGGCCATCATTGGGATATCATACATGAATCTTCTCAAATTCTGTTCTGCTTCTCCTTTCTCATAATGTAAAGTAAGGATAATTTCATTGTTCCCTTTATTGTTGTAAGCAAAAATATCTTGAAATGAAGAGAGTAAACCAAACTTACCGGAAGCCTCCACTGCGGTGAGGGCCTGTGCGGCTGTAGTAAGATCATCAGAGGGGGATGCAGGAGGGTTCCCGTCGGTTTTTACTTTTGCCGCCCACAAGTATATCTCTGCTTTTAGCATTAGCGTTGCTGCCTTCGACCATGTTTCGCGTTTGGATGTTAATGTGAAATTATCATCCTTGAAATAACTTTCGGATAGATTGATTTCTTTTTTCAAGAAATCTAAAATTTCAGCTTCTGTACTTCTGGCTGTGTATAATTCATTCGGACTAGTTGCACCTGTTGCAACTTTCGGTTCAGTAACCAGAGGAACTCCACCCCAGGTTCGGAGCATATAGAAATAGTAATATGCCCGGATTCCATGAGCTTGTCCTAAATAAAAATCTGTTTTCTCTTTGGATAAGAATGGTAATCCGCTTTCCACTTTGTAGATAAACATATTTACATTAACCAAATTGCCATAGAAACCGTCCCAGTTGGAAAATCCGGGAGAACTTTCCTTTAAATTGTGAATAATCATATTCACATTATCCATGCCTGTTCCAAAAGTACCGTTTTCAATAAAGAGGCCGCCTCTTTGTTCTCCCATTAGAAAGAATGTGTTGGCTTTATTCCTTAAACTTGTATGCATACCGGACATGAATCCGTTAACCTGTGATTCGTTTTTCCAGAAATTGCCTTCCGCATAGTAATCTTCCGGAGCGATATCCAGTGAGTCACATGATGCAAGTATCAGCATTATACATATAGTGAGATAGTTAATAATATTTTTCATAATTCTTCATTTTTAGAAAGTTAATTGTGCACCAAATACAATTGAAATAGGTAACGGATAACCGGAGTTTGCGAATCCGCGTCCTTCCGGAGTATATACATTGGATTTCAGATAGCCCAGATTTTGTCCCGTGACAGAAAAGGTAAGTCCTTGTACGTTCACTTTACTTATCAGACTCTGTGGAAGGGCATAGCTAAGCGTAATATCACGAAAACATAAATAATTGCCTTTATGAGCAAAGAGAGTGCTACCCCTGTAGTTGTTTTTTATAAGACCGTCAGCACGATCGTATCGTGGATATTTGGCGCCAGTGTTTTCTGGTGTCCACGTATCTTTTACATCTTCCAGTGTATTAAATTCTCCCTGGTTATTCGACAAGAATCCGGGGCGGATATTATCGTAGATCGTATGCCCTAAAGCAAAATCTAATTTAGCGTAAAGAGTTAACCCTTTCCATGCAACAGTAGTGTTGATACCACCTGTCCATTTAGGGACCTGGTTGCCAAGAGACGCTTGGTCATACTGGTCGATAATGCCATCTCCGTTTATATCTTTCCATTTGATATCCCCAGGGGCGAGTTTGTAATTTTTTGCTTGATCCTCAGGAGATAGTTTGGCATATTCTTCCGGGCTGTAGGCATCTCCATAATAGGTCGTAATATCTTGTTTTATACCTGACCGGTTGATTTCATCTTCACTTTGGTAAATGCCTTCAGCTATATAGCCTACCATTTGACCGACACGTTGGCCTTCCTGGGTTCCACCGATCCAGATCTTTTCGTAAGTGCCGTCTTCCAGCTTTTTGCCGCTGTAAACCTGCTGACCTCCCTGACGGTTGTTCAGGTTGCCATTGTCCGGTAATTTTGTAACAATACTTTTGATGAAAGTGATATTGCCACCAATATCCCATTTCCAGTCTTTTGTGTTGATAATCTTTACACTTGCATCTATTTCCAAACCATTGTTGCGGACGGAACCGTTGTTTGTCAGAATTGTATTGTAGCCTGATGATCCGGGAAGATCTACATTGGCGTACAGGTCGGAAGTTATGCGATTGAAGAATCCTACACTTAGATTGTATTTATTCTCCATAAAGCTGGCATCGACAGCTGCATCAAATGTTGCGGACTTTTCCCAGCGGATTCCCGGTGTTGGCAAATTACCCATTCCAAAACCTAAAGTCCCGTTATATTTACTACTTGTTCCATAAGAACCTTGTAATGTATAACTACCGATATAATCCGGGTTTACATTTCCGTTTTGGCCGTAACCTGCACGCACTTTCAAGAAAGAAAGTACATTTCGGCTATTTTCCATAAAGTCTTCTTTTAGAATATTCCAACCCAATGATACTCCGGGGAAAAATCCCCATCGGTTATCCAACAGTTTTGAATAGCCGTCTTCTCTGAATGTAAAAGAGAGCAGGTATTTGCCATCATAATCGTAGTTGATTTTACCGAAAGCTGACATAATACGTTGGCGTTCATGCCAGGAGTCAACACCTCTTTTATTCGCTTCCGAACTGGTATATCCCAGGTCCATGAAATCATCTGTCGGAGCTTGCTGGCCGGATGCAGAGAATCCTTTTTTTCTCCAGTCATAAAATTCATAGCCTACTAAAGCATCGAAATTATGCTTCTGAAAACTCTGTTGCCAACCGGCAAGTACATTATAGGTTTGAGTCAATTCTCTTTCGAATTTGGCACTGGTGGATCGGGTTGTATTGATTGTTCCCGGTCTTTCCATGTAATCCCTATCCATCGATTCATAAAAACCTTCGTTATAATACCAGTTACCGACCAGTTTTAAATAAATATGTTTAGTAATATCGAATTTGAATGTTTGTGAGAAAGACATTTTGTCTGTATTATTTTTTCGGGTGAATTTGCCGGCGTTAAAATTGGGATTACCATCTTTAGAGTGTACCCCCATTAACAATTCTCCATCTTCATTATATCCACGCATTGTAGGCGGTACACTCAACATGCGACCGAAATATTCAGCAATGCTTTGGTTCATATTGACCGGATCACGCCAACGTGCATCTGCAAAAGAAAAGCCGGAGTATGAAGTAAACCAATCAGTCACTTTGTAATCAGCATTTAATGTAGCGTTAAGTCGTTTGTACCAGGTGTTGATAGGAAATCCTTTTTCATTATAATATCCCAGTCCTAAATAATAAGAAGCCTTGTCGTTTCCACCGGTGATTGAAATATTATAGTCTTGTGTCAGTGCTACTTTACGGAAAGCTTCGTCACGAAAATTTGTTTCGGTGTACAGTAATTCATCACCGTATACCGGATCTGTCATCGTTCGCCACCCTTGATTTAATTTGTAACGGTTTTGATCATTTAAGATCATCGTGCTATAGATGGCTCTGGCATCCTTGTTTCCGTCCAGAACAACTCCTGTGTTCGGGTCATAGATTAAGTTGCCGGTACCGTAACCGTTGGCTTGTTTTAATAAAGACATCCAGCTTTCGGTAGTGGAGTTTCCCGAAGAGGCCGCATTTTTAATGCCCATACGCTGCCAGTGAAGGTAATCTCCTGCATTCAGGAATTCAGGTAAATATCCCATATAACTCAATCCTTCTTTCGCTTTAAAAGAAACTTCCGCCTTCCCTTTTTTACCTCTTTTAGTTGTGATGAGGATTACACCATTATTAGCACGGGCACCATAAATGGAGGTTGCAGCAGCGTCTTTTAAAACTTCCATCGATTCTATGTCTTCCGGATTGAAGTCACTGATTGTACGTACAATACCATCAATAACATATAGAGGGCTTCCACTTCCGTTTAACGAAGCTCCTCCACGTAGAACAACAGTAGGTACACTTCCTGGTTTTCCTGAGTTTTGTTGTACAACCAGTCCGGAAACAGTTCCTGCTAATGCTGCTGCCGGGTTAGCCTTTATGCCAATGACCAGGTCTTTTTCATTTACTTTAGATATTGCCGAGGTTACTTTAGAGCGAACCTGTGTTCCTCCGTAACCGGTAACGACCACTTCTTCCAGTTGTTGTGAATCTTCCGCTAAAGTTACTTTTAGTATTTGTTTGTCGGTAGCAGTTACTTCCATCGTTTTATATCCGATGAAAGAGACCTCTATTTTGGAACCGGCATTTACTTGTATCGTAAAATTACCGTCCATATCTGTGACAGTTCCGTTCTGTGTCCCTTTCTCGACGACAGATGCCCCCGGTATGGTCATGTTATAGTTGTCATAAACAATTCCTTTGACGCTTATTTTGTTTTGTCCCCATGCCATAACAGGTAGTAGGGTAATAAGCAAAAGAATCCATGCATTTCTTTTCATAATATTTTTATATTTAGTTTATAGTAAAAAGTTTTTTATCTTTTTCTTTGATTGATAATATCAATGGATTAAGCCAGCATAATTTATCGCTGTGTGAACAATTCATTTAATTTGTTTTGCTAGGAATGATGTTCTATGATTTTTCTAATATCCATAGGCATAGATTTTTAGTGAGACAATATGATTTTTATGTGTATTCTTTATTCCCTTTTGTTGGGTAAAAATAAATTTCTTAAAACCTAATCGGTTTGGATATTTGTTTTCAAATCCTAAAAACTTCTTGGCTGATAGTATAAATGATATTTCCGGTAACTTATAGGTAATTATTCTGAACGTTAAGGGCAATGTGTTTTGGGTATTATTGTATAAAATATTATATATTTTGAAGGAGGTATTTGTTCTGTTATTCCTCCGATTGTGTTGATAAATACTTAATTCTTTTAGTGTGTATAGTTTGTGTGTCAGAGATATTATTTGTTTTGTTATTTGAGTATTGAAACAAATAATATTAAATATTAAATTAACATAGTTCACACAAGACTCTGGTATAGTGCGAACCTTAAAGTTGATTTTGTGGATATTTTAGGCGATTGTTTATATACGCTTTGTATTTCAAGTAGTTTGTGTAGGAGTGTGTGATATCTGAGGAGATGTGTCTGCATATGATATACTATTTTTTGTCTTTGGAGTATTCTTCAAGAAAGCCTTTTAAAGGTAAATATGAAATATATTTTCATTTAAAGTATTTATTATTAAAAATATTTATTTATATTTGCATTGTATTTAAATATTAAATATGATATTGACGGGGCAAAGTAAAAATGAAGAAAAGTTCCAGTTAGTACCTGATTCCTACTTAAGTAATACAACAATCTGATTTTTTTTGTAAAATGAGACTTATGAATAGGAGAGTAGAATATTATTCAATTTCGTGTAATTTGCTTTGTATCAGCGCTCTGACGGGATGTCCTAATGGCGGAATACAGCCTTTTTTATTCTTGATAAAGGAGAGGGCTTGTAATGATCGACCAGAGTCTTGTGTGAACTACGTCTAATTAGTTGTTTAAAGAACTAATTGGCTTCTGGTTGAAAATTGTTATTGATAATATGTCAGAATTGTTTTTGGGAGAAGAATAAAAAATAAAATCCCGGGTATAACCAATCTTATATCCGGGATTTTATTATTTGATAATGTACAGTTATTCCCTGTAATAAACTCTTTTTACCCGTGGAGAAATTGAAGTAAGTATCTCGTAAGGTATAGTTTTCAGTTTGTCGGACAGTTCGCTTACCGGAAGTTCTTCGCCGAAGACGATGACCGGGTCGCCTTCCTGGGCGTCTGTGTCGGTCACGTCGATCATGCAGGCATCCATACAGATATTTCCGACGATCGGACAGCGTTTTCCACTGATGGAGACTTCGCCTCCCCGGTTACTGAAATGACGGTCCAGGCCGTCGGCATAACCGATCGGGATAATGGCGATACGTGAATCACGGTCCACATAAGTACGGCGGCTGTAACCGATGGAGTCGCCAGCCGGGACATGTTGTATCTGAAGGATGGTGGTACGCAGGGTACTGACATTGCGCAGGCCTTTTATGCCGGAAGCACTTACACCGTATAGTCCGATTCCCAGACGGACCATATCCATTTGATAGTCCATGAAACGTTCGATGCCGGCAGAGTTCAGGATATGTTTGATGACTTTATACTCCAGGCCGTTTTCCAGTTCGGCAGCCGCCAGGGTAAATGTATCCAGTTGTTTCTTTGTGAAATCATCGAAGATGGATGAGTCGCTTCCCACCAGATGGGAGAATACAGAACGTGCCGTTACGCCACTTTGTTCTTTCAGTCGTTCACAGATCGCGGGGACGTCATCCGGTTGGAATCCCAGACGGTGCATTCCTGTGTCTATCTTGATATGGATCGGGTAGGAGGTGATTCCCCGGCGTTCCGTTTCCTTTATCATGGCATCCAGCAGGCGGAAGCTATATATCTCCGGCTCCAGATTGTTTTCAAACAAGACATTGAAACTGCTGAACTCCGGATTCATTACGATAATAGGGATTGAGATGCCCTCTTTACGGAGTTCCGCCCCTTCATCGGCAACGGCAACAGCCAGGTAATCGCAACGATGTTCCTGTAACGTTTTAGCCAGTTCGTATGAACCTGCCCCGTATCCGAACGCTTTTACCATACAAACCATCTTGGTTTCCGGTTTCAGCTTCGAACGGTAATAGTTGAAGTTATGCACAACCGCGTCCAGGTTTACTTCGAGGATCGTTTCATGCACTTTCTTTTCCAGCAACTCGGAGATACGTTCGAAGTGGAAGTGGCGTGAGCCTTTTATCAGGATCAGTTCGTCTTTGAACTTCTTGAATGTCGGTGATTTGAGGAACTCATCCGTGCTGAGGTAAAATTCCTTTTCGATATCGAATGCACTGCCGTATTCTTTCAGGTCCCGTCCGATACCGATAATCCGGTCGATGTTTTTACGGCGAACCAGGTCGGCAACCTTTTTGTAAAGCGACTTGGGCAAGGTGCCTGATTGCAGGATATCGGAGAGGATCAACGTACATTTCAGGTTCTTGTCCACATGACGGCTCTGTTGGAAGTCGAGGGCGATATCCAGCGAGTTGATATCAGAGTTGTATGTGTCGTTGATCAGCATGCAATTGTTGATGCCTTGTTTTACGTCGAGACGCATGGCGACAGGCTCCAACCTGGCAAATTTGTTTGCATCATTTACGCTGGTCGGCTTTAAATAAAGCATTACTGCCAGACAATGGATCACATTTTCGATGGAAGCATCGTCGGTGAAAGGAATGACATATTTCTGAGTTAGCCCGAGCAGTGTGCAAAGGATGACTGTTTCCGCCTCTTTCTTTTCGATCTTCTCGATGTAAAGCGGCGCTTCGGAATCTGTCCGGCTCCAGGCAATCGCCTTATGTGAAAGGCAGGCCGATTCGATACAGTTGGATATAAACGCATCATCCCCATCATATATAATGGCTTCGCATTCATTGAACAACGTCAGTTTCTCCAGGCATTTCTGCGTGGTGGAAATGAAATTTTCCTGATGTGCTTCTCCGATATTGGTAATAACACCGATAGTCGGTGAAATGATCGGGCGCAGGTTTTCCATTTCATCCGGTTGGGAAATGCCGGCTTCAAAGATTCCCAGCGTATTCTTGTCGCTTATCTGCCAGACAGATAGCGGCACGCCCAACTGTGAATTGTAACTGCGCGGCGAGCGGACAATATTGAATTCCTTGTGCAATAGTTGATAAAGGAACTCCTTTACAATCGTTTTTCCGTTACTGCCTGTAATGCCGATCACCGGGATATTGAACTGTTTCCGGTGATGGGTAGCCAGTTTCTGAAGGGCTTTCAACGTATCTTTTACCACCAGGAAGTTTGCTTCTCCGAGCGATTCGAACTCCGGAAGCATTTCGCTCACTACAAAATTGCGGACGCGCAGTTTGTAGAGTTCCTTTATATATCTGTGTCCGTCGTTGGTCTTTGTCTTAAGGGCAAAGAAGAGACTTTGTTCCGGAAAAGAAAGCCGGCGACTGTCAGTCAGCAAAATGCTGATGGTACTATCCTGCAAGTTGTTTGCCTGCGCACCGATAATTCTGACGATTTCTTTTATTGAGTATTCCATTCTTTACATTAGTTTAGACTTTATTATTTCCATCTCTTTTGTACTATCAAAGGAAGGAAATTTCTCGTTAATTCGTTTCATCTTTAACAAAGTTTGCGAGATGAAGCGTTTATAGGCTTCACTTTCGGGCTGGAACGGGCGGTGATTAATAGCCTTTTGGATCTCTGCCCATTCTTTAAGAAAGCCTTTCGTTTCATCGGATAAGAAATTTTCTGTAAAACGTTGCCAAATATAATCAACAGCGAGCTCCGAAGGATGCAGCATGTCGGTTGCATAGAAGCGGTAATCGCGCAGCTCGTCCATCATGATTTCGTAGGCGGGGAAGTAAGCGATCCGTTCCGAATAGGCCGTCTGGAGCGTATCGGCTGCCAGTAGCAAAGTGGCCTTACTGAGTTGATTGCCATGTGCCCCGTCCTTCCAATGGCGTATCGGACTGACGGTGAAAAGTATCTTCAGGTCCGGGCATTGCTTCCATAGAGAGAGCAATAATTCCTTCCATTCCGACACAATCTCCGCCACGGATAGCATCGAGCGGTCAAACATTTTCTCCGGTAGCTTATGGCAGTTTGCCACCACCTGGCCGGAGCTTTTCAGCCGGTAGACATAGGCAGTCCCCAGTGTAATCACCATATATCCGGTCCTCCTGATTTCTTGTGCCGAGGCAAACAACCTGTCGTTAATATTTTCCAGGCACTCTGTTTCCGAGGTGGAAGAGAAACGGCTGTGGTGCGTAAAACTATGATATACGCCTTCGTGCCGGAATAAATTATTTGCTGTAAACCGCTCCGGATGCAGCAGCATTCGCAATGCGGCAGCGATGGATGCCGGATTATACAGTGTTCCGAACGGATTAATATCGACATTGAACTTGTTCTCAGCCAGCTTCGCCCCGATATTTTCCGCAAAACAGGAACCGAGCAGTAAGATGCGTTTCTGCCAGGAAAACCGGAAAGGGGGCTTGGGGATTTTGATAGCGGTGTATAGTTCCATATTATTCCGTTGGGTCGTTAGGTAACGGGCCGGCTGTTGGTTGCTGGGGCGAACGCCTGGTGTAGAAAGCCCGTTTTCCGCACCAGCTCTTTTGTATCTGATTGTCTTCAAGCAGCTGTTCCAGATCTTTTTTAGTCTTTTGCCGCGTGCATTGGTTTAGGCTGGCAGCAACCGTCAGGTTGATTGTCCCATAGTTTTTTATATACCACAGGATACGTTTCTGCCGGATATCGGCATTGTAGTTTTTTTTCTCGCTGGTCCCTTCCCGCCGTTCGATACGAACGCCCCGGAAACGTTTCTTCAACTCCGGATCAGCACGGAACTCCACGTTCTTAAACTCAATGGATGCCGAGCGTATATCTTTTTTGTTTTCCACCTGCTGCTTGCATCTCAGCGTCACCGAAAACGTACCGATCCCTTCCAGATGTACGCTCTGGCTATTACTGAGGCAGAAGTACAACCGTTCGCTGATTGCCTTGATTGCCCCTTTGATATCGGCCGTCGTGAAAGTGCTCATGCTCTCGATCATCCGCGCCAGTTCGTTGGTATTGACGGTCTGGATATTGATAGCTCTGGCATGTAACGTCGGCTTCTCTTCCCCATTTTTGGGGGGATTGGCAAATAAGTCGTATTCAATACTCATATTCCTCCTGATATTTAAGGTTTAACGTCATGACTATTAAGGATTTTTCTCCCTAATCTTATTTATGAAACAATTTCTTTTCATAAATGTAAGGTTAGGAATACAAATATGTAAGGAGTACTTTACTTTTCTGTAATGTATTCCTTGCATATTTAAAAGTCCGTACCAAAGGTAATAAATCTCCTGATATAAAGAATTAATTATCCAGGGCTTTTTTCTTAGTTCCGTTGGATGATTTGTGAAGTATTGTAAAGTGCTGAAAGAAAAGCTATATAGTTATATATATAGATGTACGGGCGTACATTATATTATTCGGTGCAAAATATGCGAAAAATGATATATAAATAGTTGATGAGTAGTGAGATGAGTGGAAAAATGGTGTGACGAGAAAAATCGTTCCTTTTTTCTCGTCAACAAAAGTAAGAATTAGTTTCATACCAACCATTCTTTTTAAGATATTTTTTATCTGTCTATATGCTTTCTTATCAATTGAATAGCAAACAAAGTACAAAATAGGGGCTTTCACAAACGAAAGGAAATGCCCTCCCCAAAAATGGCGAGATTAAAGGAACGATTAAACTCGCCATTTATCAAGAAAGCGGGGCGTTTCAATTGTGAATTGAACTTATTACACTTTAGTATTAATATTAAATTTTAAATTATGAACAAAAAGTTTTCTACTCTTTTGGCAGGTGTAGCATTGTTAGGTGCAACATCTGTTTTTGCAGCAGACAACGTTACTTCTTTAGTTGAAGGAACCAATAGTGGTTTGTATCAACTGAAAACAGACGGCGGTCAGTTCTTGTCGATTAATGAAGACGGAAAGTTAAGTGTTGTTGATGCTATTGAAGCTGACAATGTGGCAAGTACTTTGTGGTGTGTCACTGTTACAGAAGAAAATAAGGGAAAAGCTCCTTATTTTGATTTTGTAAACAAAGGCGCTGAAGCATTGCTGTCTATTACAATGGAAGAATTTGCTGCTGGTGCTACAGCAACAACTGTTGCTCCTGAAGTTGGTGGTGAGGTCAGTGGTTGGGCATTTTCTCCTACTTATGAAACTCTGGTAAATGAAAAGCCTCTGTATTCTTATTTTACAACAGACTCTGTAGTAGGATTCGTTGTTGATAATGGTACTGTAGTTTTAAAGAAAGACTTAGCAAGTAATGCAGCTACAACTTTTACTACTACTTTCTCTTTGGTTAAAGCTGATGCTGTTACTTTGAATGCAAAGCAGATCAACACTAAACTGGGTATTCAGAAAGAAGATGCTGGCGTTAAGCTGACATTTACTCCGGATGCAAACAAAACAAGTTTGAAAAATCCGTTCAGCCAGGAATTTTTCTTAGCTGCTGATGCAGAAGACGAATTTGTTTATATTACAAGAAAAGAAGACGCTAAAGCTTTGTTTGTTGATACTGCTTTCATCAACACAACTGGTTCTATGTTCCTTGCATTTAATTATATGAATGATCTGGATGCATTGAAAGCTAGCTCTTTGAAAGAGCATGGTCAATTCTTATTCACTTATTTCCCGACAAATGACTCTTTGGTTATTCAGGTGAAGACTATCATTGAAGCTCCGACTGCTGATGGTTGGAAGGCAGCAACACCGACTACTATCACTGCTAATGCTGATGACAAGAACTATGTAACAGTTCAGGATTTGGTAAAAGAAGATCAAATTCGTGTTGTAACAATCGGTGAAAAGAAAGAAACTGATATCGTATTAGGTTTCACTTCTTGTAAAGAAAGCGATACAGACAGAGTATCTTTGGAAGACGGTGTATATTTCATCCGCAATGCTAAAACTAATAAATATTACGCATCTCCGATCCATATCGATGGCGCAAAAGAAGAATGGGTGAGCGTTGACGCTGACGAACAGAATGTTGACCACATGCCGGCTTACCAGTGGGTTGTTCTGAAAACTAAGACTTCAGAATACTTCGCTGCTACTTCTCCGGTGGAAGTTGTAAACCGTGAATATGCAAGCTTGAATGGAACTTATCAGTTTACTCAGGCTACCGGTTCTTCTAAATATTTCTGTGCAGATCTTGCAGCTGACTCTTTAGTTATTACAAAAATTACAGATGCAAATATCTTAGGAGATGAACATCTTGGTTACAAATATCTGACTAAGGATGAGTTGATGATTACTAACTATGCATTCAACTACTTCAACCCTTATACAATGGAAAAATACATTGCTCAGGTGGCTGGTAGCAACAAATTGAATGTATTGCAGGATACTCCGACTTATTTCGAAATCAAACCGGTTAATGGTAACGTAGCAGCTGATTATGGTTATAAAGTAACAGCAGACGTTAAAAAGAGAATTAATGGTTTGGCTCAGTTGAAGAGAGAGTCTTATACAATCCACACTAAGAATGCTGTTATTGCTTTAGGTGAAGAAAATAACTTTGTGATCACAGATAAAACTGCTGCAAGCAAATTCTTCTTCAAAGAAAACAATCAATTGGATGCTACTTGCTATTATGCATTTATTGATGCTGCAAATCTGGAAGAAACAGATAAATCATTTAAATTTAAAGCCGGTGTTGCTGACCAGAGCTTAACTGCCCTGTTGCAACAACAGGTTATTGATGAAGTTAGAACATCTGCTTTCTCTATCGGTTTAACTGACCAACCTCTGTATCGTCGTTTCAACAATGTTAAATTGGATGGCGCTGTAGAAGGTAATGAAGATGCAACTAAGCTCTTGAAGTTCAAAGAAGCATACGTAAACGACTACTTGATGGACGAAACTAACGTAAACTTCAAGCGTGAAGGTATGAGCTACTTAGGTATCGGTGCTGCTAATATTGCTGAAGCTGGTCTGTCATTCAATGTACGTCCGTACAACATTGGTAAATCTGCACAGTATAATATCAAACCGCAATACTTAATCTATGTAAGCGAAACTGTAAACGAAGGTTCTGAAAACATTCCTTGTGATGCAACTAACCACAAGCACATGAATGCTGCTGGCGAAGAATGCGGACCAGAAGATTGTATCCACGCAACTCCGGCTGTAGAAGGCTTCAACCGTTACAAACTGTTGGTTAGCTTCGCTGACTCTACAGATGCAGAAGTTGTTACGGAAAAACAACTTTACAAATTCGGTAAATATGTTCGTGTAGGTTTCGTAGATGCAGTAGAACAGGATAGCGTAATCTATATCTTGGGTAACACATTTGCAAATATTGCAACAAAAGATCTGAATATGGATGATGTTAAGAAAGCTCTTGAAGCTAAGAAGATCTCTTCTATTAACATGAAAGCTACTGTTAAGGAAGACAAACATCACAACTACACTTGGTCATTCCGTTATATCGACCCGACTAAGGCTGCTAACGAAGTAGAAGAAGATCGCGCATTCTTGATCGAATCAAATGCTGTAGCTCCTATAGCTCCGAAGAATGCAGCATGGATCAAGAACCAGAATAACTGCTTGGTATTGTCTGCTATGGATGCTTCTTTCGATGATGCTAAGACTGGTGGTGATGCTGCTTTGATCTTCAACATCGAAAAGGGTGCTGCTGACGATATGGCAACAGACAATGAAAGCATCAGCGCTTCTGAAGTATCAGTAGTTGCAACTAACGGTGCCGTTATCATTAAGGGTGCTGAAGGTAAGACTGTTGCTATCAGCAATGTTCTTGGTCAGACAATTGCTAACACAGTAATCACTTCTAGCGAAGCTACAATCTCTGTTCCTGCAGGTGTAGTTGTAGTAGCTGTTGAAGGCGAAGCTGCTGTTAAGGCAATCGTAAAATAAGATAATTTATAATCAAAAATAAATTCTAAAATTTCCACGAGTTGGAGTCTAGGCGTTGCATGCAACGCCTAGACTATCCATCAATTACCCTGTGACAGGCGAACAAGTGGTTATTAATATTAAGTAATAAAATAAAGTTCTTACTGTAATTTCTCCCGTGAGGAAGGAATACAGAAAAAAAACAGCCTCTGCGATCTTGTGTCGTAGGGGCTTTGTTGGTTGTGTTTGGTTGAATATTATCGAATGACTAGAAAAAACGGTCGTTTTTTTTAGTCACGCAGCTAAGGTAAAGACATTTTTTTAGTTCTCATTAATGATTAACACAAAAAGTACTGTAAATAGGTGATTTAGCCCCTACTTCTAAAGTTTTTTTATCGCAATATTTCACTTATCCCTTCATCCGATTTCATGACTAATTAAAACGACCGATTAATTTAGTCAGTTAATTTAAGTAAAAAACGTCTGATAAGTGATTTATAATGAGTAAACTAGATTCGTCGCAAGAGCAATATTTGTTGTCCGCAATTAAGCAGGATAATGAAGAAGCTTTCTCATTAATCTTTCAGTCATATTATGTTGATTTAGTGCTGTTTGGCGGGAACTTTATAAAAAATGAACAAGTCTGTGAAGATATCGTCCAATCCATCTTTTTGAAGTTATGGAACGAAAGAAAGAACATTCAGATAGAAACCTCATTAAAATCTTTCCTGTTAAGATCTGTTCGAAACAGTTGCCTGGATGAATTCCGACATTTGGAAGTTGTGCGTCAGTATGAGGAAAATTATAAGGATAGTGTACTGGATTGCTATGATACAGAAAATTATATATTGTATTCCGATTTACATGATCATCTTCATAATGCATTGCAACAAATCCCTGACTTATATCGAGAAGCATTTGAGTTGAATCGTTTTGAAGGTTTGAAATACAGGGAGATTGCAGAGAAATTGAATGTATCGGAACGAACAGTAGAGGTTCGTGTGAGTAAGACATTAGAACTGTTGAGGAAACAATTGAAAGATTTTTTTATCCTTTTACTTTCAATCGGTATTCCCTAAAAAAAGTTACAAACGATGTGGAAAAAAGTTTTCGGGACGTCTTAATACTATAAAAAAGAAATAATGACAGATAAAGATCAAATACAATCTATTATAACCGCTTATCTTTCAGGAAAAGCGACAAATGAAGAGCGTCGTGAACTGGAAGATTGGGTGAGTCAATCTTCTGATAATGAACGTTGTTTTCAGGAAATGCGTAACATTTGGCAAGTAATGAATCCCGCTTTTAACCCTTCTGAGATTAACGTATTTGAAGCCAGGAAAAATATTCTTGCAAATATCGCAGCTACAAAGAGGAATATGGTTCGCAGATTGGTAGTTTATTGGCAACGTGCGGCAGCGATTCTCATTATACCTTTATTGATATTCTGCACTTATTTGTATCTGGATAAAGACAGCGGTTTGTATGATACAATAGAATATCAGGAGGTAAAGTCGCCTCATGGAACTTTCTCTGAAGTCCGTTTACCTGATGGAACCAATGTTTGGTTGAATGGCGGAAGTTCGTTGAAATATCCTTTGGTTTTCCGAAAAGGAGAACGGGATGTGTATTTGAATGGCGAAGGTTATTTTGAAGTACAGTCGGACAAGGAAAATCCTTTTATTGTAAAAACCGGTCAAGTAATCCTTAAAGCTACTGGAACGGCTTTTAATATAGAAGCCTACAATAAGGATTCTATCACTTCTGTCACAATGGTAAACGGAAAGATTGACGTTGCTTTCGGGAACTCTTCGCCTGTTGCGATGGTACCGGGAGAACGTGCCTCTTTTAACAGTCTGACAAATCGTTGCCAGATAATAAAGACAGATCCTTATAAATGGTGTGCCTGGAAGGATGGATTGATGATATTCAGGGATGATCCTCTTTCATACGTCTTTAAGCGTCTGGGGCTGACCTTCAATGTGAATATAGAACTGAAAGATTCGACTTTGGCGGATGCTCCTTACCGGGCTACTTTCGAATATGAGTCGCTGGACGAGATTTTACGATTATTACGATTAAGTGCCCCTTTATCTTTTAAACAAAATAAAAGAGTGAAGGATAAGAATAATACTTATGAAAAACAAACGATAGAAGTTTATAGAGATAAAAGGTGATTCATTCACCTTTTATTTTTTTGAAAAAAAACATTATCCCTTATGTGGGAAAAAATAGCTGAAACGTCTTTTATATGATGAGAGGATATAAAACGAGTTGTTCACCCTAAAATCTAATTGCCTATGACATAAAGATGTTGTGATATATATGATTAATATGTGATTAAACAAAAAAAGGAAAGGTCTCGCACACCTTTCCTTTTGGTAGTTCAGTCATTAAAAAAGTTTTTAGTCAACCTTATTTTTCTAACTAAACAAACAAAAGTATGAATTCCATTTCGGATAAAAAAATCGAAAGGCAAAGTTTTGTCATAAAAATTTTTCGTGTTATGAGATTGTTCGTTTTATTTCTTTTTACGAGTGTAACATTGGCTATGGCAACGAATACATATTCTCAAAACGCCATCTTAAATTTACACATGGAAAATGCCACAATAGAAGATGTGATAAATAGTATTGAAAAACAGACTGGATATCATTTCCTCTACAATAAAAATATTGTGGATGTAAACCATAAAGTGACTGTATCTACAGTAGGAAAGCCTATTGCAGAAGTTCTGGACGGCCTGTTTGAAAATGCCGATATCTCTTATACCATAAGCGATAAGCACATAGTACTGAATAAGAAAGGTATATTTATGCAGGTAACTCAATCGAAGGCTATAACAGGTAATGTGGTCGATATGAATGGAGAGCCGATAATCGGAGTGAATGTTGTTGAAAAAGGGACAACGAATGGTACGGTTACCGATTTGAACGGTAAGTTCTCGATTAATATCTCTCCTTCTTCCACTATTGTTGTTTCTTATATCGGTTATGTTTCTCAGGAAATTAGGGTCGGAAACAATACAAATATTGTTATCGAATTGAAGGAAGATACTCAAACACTGGATGAGGTTGTAGTAGTAGGTTACGGTACGATGCGTAAGAAAGACCTTACGGGAGCGGTTTCCCAGGTTCGTCCCGACAAATTGCTCAAAGAAGGTATTACTACGGTGCAGGATATTTTGCGTACTGGGGTTCCCGGACTGAATGTCGGAGTCAGTTCTTCTGCAAAAGGCGGAGGTTCCTTGCAGGTTCGTGGCCAGCGTTCGTTATCTGCAAATAATGATCCTTTGATTGTGGTTGATAATGTTATATTCTTTGGTGAACTATCAGAAATTAATCCTCAGGATATTGAACAGGTAGATGTTTTGAAAGACGCTTCTTCCGCAGCCGTTTTTGGTGCTAAGTCTGCAAATGGTGTTATCATTATTACTACAAAGAAAGGGAAATCAGATAAACCGAGTGTTCGTTTCGATGCTAACTGGGGGGTGACTGCCATGGGCAGACAGCGTAAAGTATATGATGCTGACGGATATTTGGACTTCCGTTCTGATTGGTTTGATAGCCAGACAGGTTTTGTTAATCCCGGAAAGTATAGACAACCTACTTCTGAAAATTTGGCAAAATATGGATTGACGCTTGATGAGTGGAGAGCGATGTCGGTCGACAAGGGCACAGATGATGAAATATGGTTAAGCCGTTTAGGATTATTCGATAAGGAAAAAGAAAACTATTTTGCAGGTAAGACCTATGATTGGTACGATGAAGCATATCGTACAGGTTTTAAGCAGGATTATAATGCCAGTATTTCCGGTCGCGGTGAGAAAATGAATTATTATTTTTCAATGGGCTATCTGGATTCAAAAGGTCAGGTTATCGGAGATGATTATAAGAGCATTCGTTCTAATTTGAAATTGGATGCAACTGTAAGTAATTTCCTGACATTAGGTGCTAATGTGAATTTTCAGGATCGTACCGATGGTAATTTGGCGGTGGCTCCCGGAGATGTTTTACAGAAAAACTCGCCATATTCTACTCCGTATGAAGATGATGGAAGTTTAGCATGGCATCCGATGGGTGAGAATCCGTTGAATATGGGTTATAACTATCGTTTTGACAAACAGTATAAAGATTTGGAACGAGGCTATACAACGTTAAATACTATTTTAACTGCAAAAGTCAAACTGCCGTTCAATATTAATTATACATTGAATTTCACTCCGCGTTTCCAATGGTATCATAATCGCTACCATGAATCTTCACAACACCCTGAGTGGAAGAGTAAACATAACGGCGCGGTAGACAGAGAACAGACGTCGCGATTTGAATGGCTGGTGAATAATACAATTAACTGGGATTATACATTCGTAGAAAAACATAAAGTGAATGTAACATTAGCGCAGGAAGCGGAAGAACATAGACGTTGGACCGATAAAATAAATGCCCGGGATTTTACTCCTACCGATGCATTGGGTTTACATTATGTAAATAGTGCCGATAAATTGAAAAGTTCTTTCTCTACTGACGATACTCACAGTACGGGTGATGCGTTGTTGGCACGTTTATTCTATGCCTATGATGATAAGTATATGACAACGTTATCTGTCCGTCGTGACGGATATTCTGCATTCGGTACATCAAATCCCAGAGCAACCTTTTGGTCGGCAGCTTTGGCCTGGACATTCACGGAAGAAGATTTCTTTACCTGGGAGCCGATGAGTCGTGGCAAATTAAGAGCTTCTTGGGGTTCGAACGGTAATCGTGGTGTCGGAATATATGATGCACTTTCTAACTTGACAACCGGATCGGGTCCTTATGCTTATATTGGTTCAAACGGTTCTTTAGAAGAAATCTCTATGTTGTATGTCAGCCGTATGGCAAATCCGAATTTGCGTTGGGAAAGAACGACCTCCTGGAACTTTGGTCTGGATTTTGGTTTCCTGAATGATCGTATCACAGGTAGTTTAGAGTACTATCAAATGCCTACAACGGACTTGGTAATGAGCCAGAGTTTGCCGAGTATTACCGGCTTCTCCAATATTACGACCAATTTAGGTGAAGTTCAAAATAAAGGTTTTGAGTTGACTTTGAATACGCTGAACATTCAAAACGAAAACTTCGAATGGAGTTCTAGCATCAATCTTTCTTTGAACAGAAATAAGATTGTTCATCTATATTATACTTTTGAAGATGTGGTGGATGAAAATGGCAATGTGATAGGACGTAAAGAAGTGGATGACCAGAAAAATAAATGGTTTATTGGTAAGGATATTAATGAAATATGGAATTATCAATACGAAGGAATCTGGCAGGTCGGCGAGGAAGAGGAAGCCGCAAAGTATAAACAAGTACCGGGAGATCCTAAATTTAAGGATGTATATGATGTTGAAAATAGAAGATATTCAAACGAAGATAAAGTATTTCAGGGTTCTACCTCTCCGCGTTTCCGCTGGTCGTTCAGAAATGATTTCACTTTTTGGAAGAATTTCAATGTGTCCGTAAACATTTATTCCAAATGGGGGCATAAAGGTTCTGAAGAATTTATAAATAGTGGGTATCAGGCTGAACGTCAGAATGTTTATCGACTGAAATATTGGACTCCTGACAATCCGACCAATAATTATGCACGTCTGGGGGCCTCGAATGTGGCCAGTGGAGGAGAGCGCATTATTGATAAATCGTTTATCCGTTTAGAAAGTATTGCTTTGGAATATAATGTTCCTAAAAAGTACTTGTCTAAATTCCATATCGGAGGTTTGCGTGTATCGGGAAGTGTCCGCAATGTTGCTTGCTGGACAAAAGAATGGCAATATAATGATCCTGAATACGGAAGTTTAGTTCCTGTTTCATTCAATTTCGGTTTAGGTGTAACTTTATAAAAAAACAGTGAAATATGAAAAATAAGAAATATATCAAACATATATTGATTGCAGCAGTATCTTCTACTGCCTTGATAATGTCGGGATGCTCTGAAGATTTTTTGAAACCGGACCCGCTTTCTTTCTATGAGCCGTCAAAGACTTTTACAACGAAAGAAGGTCTTGAATCTGCTTTGGCTACTTGTGATAAACATTTGAGAAATATGTTTTTTCACTGGGAAAATGCCGATGGAGCTCCTTTCACATCAGAATATCTCTTTTCGGAGATGGCTGTTAATGGGACAACGGATCAACCTTCAATTCCGGGTGTTGGCGTTGACCTTATCACATTGATGCAGCCTTCTGCAGCGGACAATGCTTCTACAATAAGATACGGATATTTTTGGGATCAAACCTTCTCGGGTATTAAATATGCGAATTCCATAATAACAAATATTGATAATGTAGAAGGGTTGGATCCTCAGTTACACGACGAAATGCTGGGGAGAGCTTATTTCCATAGAGCCTATAGATACTTTAATGTGGTATTTCAATTCAAAGATGTACCTTTGTTTACCAGAGAGGTTCAAGGTCCTAAATTTGATTATAAATCCACGCAACGTTCGGTTATTCTGGATATGATTACAAAAGATTTGGAGTATGCAGTCCAGCATGTACCGGAAGTAGCCGATTTAGCCGGTATGGTTAATAAAGGTACTTGCCGTCACTTGTTAATCAAATGTTATTTGGCAACAGGACAGTTTGATAAAGCTATTGCGGAAGCTGATTTATTAATTAATGATTCAGGATATTCTTTGATGACTGATAATTTCGGAACATTTATTAATCCGATGCCGGATGTTCATCCTGTTACGCGTAATGTTATTTGGGATTTGCACAGGCCTGAAAATAAAATGGCTGCTACAAACAAAGAAACAATATTCTGTATGATTAGTCGCAACGAATCAGCTTCAAGTAGCATACGTATTAAAACAATGCGTAATGCCGTTCCTTTTTGGCCGGCAGCCGGTGCTATCGGAATTATGACTCCGGATGGAAAACAAGGTATGGATATTACAACTACTTACTTTAACTATAAGAAAACTTATGGTCGTGGAGTCGCTCGTATGCGTCCGACTAATTATAATCAATATGGCTTGTGGTTGGATGATCAGACTGATTTGCGCCATAATGTTGAATCGGGTAACTGGATGGTTATGGAGAAATTTAAATACAATCATCCTAAATTATTCACGGACGGGAATCCGTATGCCGGAAAAAATATTCGTTTGTATGGTGATAACGGGGAATTGCTGTGTACTGATACTATACGAAACTGGTTCAACTGGCCTCATTACAAAACTTGGGTAGAAGATCCTAATTATGAAACAAGTAATAGTTATGAAGGAGGTGAAGCTGATTGGTATATGTTCCGTCTGGCAGAAACATATCTTTTGAGAGCAGAAGCCTATATGTGGAAAGGTGATGCGGCTAAAGCGGCTGAAGATGTTAATGTAATCCGTAAAAGATCCCATTGCTCAAAACTCTTTACAGCCGGCGAAATGAATATGGGAGTTGTCATGGACGAAAGGGCGCGTGAACTGTATCTGGAAGAATGGCGTCATACAGAATTAAGCCGCGTATCTTACATTTTTGCATTGACCGGACAAACGGATGAATTTGGACAGACGTATACAGAAGAAACATTATCTGATAATAGCTATTGGTGGCAACGAGTTTCTAAATACAATAATTTCTATAACTCAGGTATAAAAACACGTTCCGGTGTGGAATATACGATTGCTCCTTATCATATCTTTTATCCGATACCTCAAGGAACTATTGATGCAAACAGAGAAGGACGTATTAACCAGAATAAGGGATATGCCGGTTATGAATACAATGTTGCTCCGTTTGATAACTTAGAAGAGGCTATGGCGGCAGAAACAGAATATAGCAATTAATCGTATGATTTAATTGGATAGAAATGATATTCGGGAGCATGTATTTTAAGTATATTTGCTCCCGAATCATATTGGATAATCTTAAATAAAAGTATAGATGAAAAAAGTTTTATTTACTGTCTTCTGCTATCTCTTTATTGCAGGAGTAGCGGTAGGAAAGAATAAACAGAATGACCGGGAGCTTATCGACCGGGTTGCCGGCTGGCAAATAGACAACTTCGCTAAAGTTAAACATAAGAATCTCGATTGGACAAACGGCGCCCTTTATCGTGGCATGATTGAATGGGCTGACTATACCAATGACAAAAAGTATTATGATTTCCTGATGGGAATAGGTCAAAAGAATTCCTGGGATTTTTTGCCAAGAGTGTATCATGCGGATGATCTTTGTGTGGCACAAATGTATGTCGGTATGTATCGGAAATATAAAGATCCTGCAATGATCGACAATGTCCGGAAAAGATTGGATCAGATAGTATGGTATCCTTCGGACGAGCCTTTGTGGACTGCCGAGAAAGTCGCTAATAAACGTTGGTGGTGGTGTGACGCACTTTTCATGGCTCCGCCCGTATTTGTGGAAATGTATAATCTGACCAAGGATGAAAAATATCTTCAGTATATGGACCGTGAATACAAACTGACAACCGACTCTTTATTCAGTAAGGATGACGGACTGTATTTCAGGGACAAGAACTATCTGGGTAAAAAAGAGAAAAACGGTTCAAAAGTATTCTGGGGACGTGGTAATGGATGGGTTTTCGGAGGATTGGCACTTATACTGGAACATCTTCCCAAAGATCATTATACATATAATTATTATTTGAATATTTATAAAGAAATGGCTGCCGCTGTTATCCGTTGTCAGGATAAGAAAGGCTCATGGCACGCCAGTATGTATGACCATAAAGCTTATCCACAGGCAGAAAATAGCGCTTCCGGCTTTTTTGTCTATGGTTTGGCTTGGGGGATAAATAATAATATACTGGAAGGCAAGGATTATAAGAATGCTGTCGTAAAAGGATGGAAGGCTCTAAAAAGTTATGTCAATGAAGAAGGAAAACTCGGTTCTGTCCAACCGATAGCGGCAGCTCCTCAGGATGTTACATCTGATATGACTGAAGTTTATGGTGTGGGAGCATTTCTGTTGGCAGGAAAGGAAATGTTGAAATTTAATAACGAAAAATAGAAGAAATGAAATCGAAAATAATAATAGGGCTCCTTTTATATTTAGTTATATTTACTATTCCCGAAGGTCAAGCCCAATCGACAGGGAAAGATGCTAGAAAATATTGGGTGGAGACAATGTTGCAGATTGTAAGACCTGTATATGTAAATCTGAGTGAGAATACATTAAGGAAAAACATGCCGGTCGAGATGTATCATGAAAGACAGCGGGCTGGTGTAACTCATCTGGAAGCGTTGGGACGTTCATTCTGTGGTATTGCTCCCTGGTTAAATTTGCCGGATGATAATACGGATGAAGGACAACAACGGAAAGAGTTTCGTGCATTGGTCATAAGAGCAATAAAGAATGCGATGGATCCGGCTTCGCCCGATTACCTTCGTTTTGATGGGCCGGGTGGACAGCCGTTGGTCGATGCCGCCTTTTTTGCTCAAGGTTTATTGCGAAGCGAAGAAGGAATATGGTTACAGCTGGATGATGTAACCCGGAAGAGAATCATAGAGAATTTTATATCTTCCAGAAAAATCAAACCGGGTGAAAGTAATTGGCTGATGTTCTCCGCTACGATAGAAGCAGCTTTACTTCATTTTACCGGAGAATGTGAAATGGGACCGATTGAATATGCCTTGAAGAAACATAAAGAATGGTATAAAGGGGACGGTTGGTATGGAGATGGTCCTAATTTCCATTTTGATTATTATAACAGCTATGTAATCCAACCGATGTTGATGGATGTTCTGGAAGTATTGCGTGAGAAGAATATGGATCCGGAAAACTTCTATGACGTACAACGGAAGAGGCTGATAAGATATGCAGAACAACAGGAAAAAATGATATCACCGGAAGGTACTTATCCCATTATCGGTCGATCGGTTGCTTATCGTTTTGGTGCATTCCAGGCGCTTTCGCAGGTTGCATTAAGAAAAGAACTTCCGCTCTATATTGCACCAGGACAGGTTCGTTGTGCTCTTACTGCTGTGATGAAACGCCAGCTTATTCCTGGGACATTTGATGAAAACGGGTGGTTGACACTTGGTGTTTGCGGCCATCAGCCGGAACTTGCCGATAGCTATGTCTCTACCGGTAGCACGTATTTATGTGCATTTGTCTTCTTGCCTTTAGGTTTACCGGCAGATGATCTTTTTTGGTCTCAGCCTTCGGCAGAATGGTCGTCGCAGAGAATATGGTCGGGCAAATCGATGCGGCGTGACGGCGCAATTAAATAGAATCAAGTTTTAGAAGGATAATGAAGTTGCAGGAAAAGTCTGTGTGTTATTTACAGACTTTTCCTATAGCTTCATTTTTTTTGTGAATACTTTTTCATACATTGCACAATTAAAAGATAAACAGAGCAATAGTATTATGAAGAAGTTATTTTTATTTGTGTTTTTATTCTGGACCCTTGTTTGTGGCGGAACTCTTTCTGCTCAAAACCGTTGGTCGATCAATCCCGACGGCAGTATCTCCTGGGATGTCAAAGACTGTATCCCTCATTATGACCATATTGAGATGAGCGGGCTGAAAGTTTCGACTGTGCTCCGTTACGGGGTGAATGCGGACGGCTCTTTTGAACTGAATAAAAGTATGGTTTGGCCCATGTTGCGTACTATCCCGAACAATACACATGCTAGCCTGATGCGCCGTTTTGCCTGGAATGCAACGGACATGGTGTCGGTGAACGGACAATCGTTATCCGGAGAAAAGGTGAATAAGATTACGCTGGATGGAAAAATGACGGTAGAGAGTACTATCGGATTATCGCGTAATGCAAAGGCTGAACTGACACGCATCATTTTCCCGGCGGTGGCGAAACCGGCCATTTATGAAAAGTATATCCTTCGGAATACAGGCAGTTCGCCTCTTATGGTGGAAGTCCCCGAATCGCGTGCCATGATTAACACAGACCCGGAAAAAGGAGTGGACGGCAGTTATAAATTAGTCTCGGAAATTATCGGGGCAGCGACCAAGCTGCTTCAGCCGAAAGAAGAACTTGTTTTCTATGCTGCCATCACCGGCTATAAAAACGGTGAAGCAGAATTGAAACCCGATGTGGAAAAAGAACTTCAGGAGCGGAAAGAACTGATTGCAGGCTTTTGGGATAACCTGATTCTCGAAACACCGGACCCTGTTGTCAATACCATGTTTGCCTTTGCCAAAATACGTGGTGCTGAAAGTATTTACGATACTAAAGGCGGATTGATGCACGGCCCTGGCGGTGAGTCGTATTATGCCGCTATCTGGGCAAACGACCAGGCGGAATATATCAATCCCTTCTTCCCTTATCTCGGATATGAAGCCGGAAATGGCTCGGCCCTTAATTCGTTTAAACATTTTGCCCGTTTCATGAATCCGGAGTACAAAAAGATACCGAGTTCAATCATCGCAGAAGGTATTGATGTCTGGGGTGGGGCCGGCGATCGTGGTGATGCGGCAATGGTCGCTTACGGAGCTTCCCGTTATGCCCTGGCAAGAGGTGACAAGGCGGAAGCCGAAGAGTTGTGGCCTCTGATTGAATGGTGTCTGGAGTATTGCCATCGTAACCTGAATGATAAAGGTGTGGTTGCCTCTGATTCGGATGAACTGGAAGGACGTTTTCCTGCCGGAAAAGCCAATCTTTGTACCTCTTCATTGTATTACGATGCGTTGCGTTCGGCTGTCTATCTGGGAAAAGATTTGAAGAAGCCTTTTTCTGTATTGAGTGCTTATGAAAAACAGGCAAGAGACCTTCGGGAAAATATGGAAAACTATTTCGGAGCCAAAGTCGAAGGTTTTGACACGTATCAATATTATGAAGGAAACGATATCCTCCGTTCCTGGATTTGTATTCCTCTGACTGTTGGAATCTTTGACCGCAAAGAAGGTACGATTAATGCCCTGTTCTCTCCCCGCCTGTGGACGGAAAACGGTTTGTTGACCCAGGCAGGAAGTGAAACATTTTGGGACCGTTCCACCCTTTATGCTTTAAGAGGCGTATATGCCTGTGGGGCAACCGAGAAGGCAACAGAATATCTGAAATTCTATTCCAATCAACGTCTGTTAGGCGAGCACGTACCTTATGCTATCGAAGCCTGGCCGGAAGGAAGTCAGCGCCATCTTTCCGCAGAAAGCGGATTATATGGGCGTATCATCACAGAAGGAATGTTTGGCATCCGTCCGACAGGACTGAAATCCTTCACTTTTACTCCCCGTTTGCCGTCGGAATGGAACAGTATGAACCTGCGTAAAATAAAAGCATTCGATACAACATTCGATATCGAAGTGCTCCGTGAGAATGGAAAACAGTTAGTTACTGTCAAATCCGAGGGAAAGACACTATTACATAAAGCCATAAAAGAAGGAGAAATCGTTTCTGTTAAACTTGACTGATTACTAATTCATTACAGTTTCCTCGTAGTTCCCTGCTTTGGATACTGGCGTTCCCTGCCTGGGAAACTACAATTCCCTGGGCAGGGAACTCTGATTTCCTCCCGAGGAAACTTCGGCTTCTTGGGAGGAAATTGTATTTATCTCTGTATGTTAACGTTTTTAGTTGACTACTTTCAGTCTTATATATATAAAAGGTTGACTCGGTTTAAACTTAATAATAATAACGGTTGACTTATTTCTTGCTTATTTATGAAACAGGTTAACT
>NZ_JAMOKS010000030.1:0-86768 GCF_023656785.1 Parabacteroides caecihominis | reverse complement strand
TGCCAATTTGGCATAATGTAAATATACACTCATTTCAAAAGTATACGTAATAAATATAGCTGCAAATAGCTATAGAACTATTAGTTAAGGGAAGTGTTAATGATTTTTAGTGGACACGTGTGGGTCCTATCGAAGGCGATGCCATAATATCCATTGCATAATTCCGCGTAATGATAAATAGATCAGGAAAGCCATCCATAAGGCATGGTTTCCCATTAAGGCATAAAAGATATAATAGATCAGGAAGAACAGTCCCGAAGCCACCAGCATCGAATAAAGCATCAACCGGGTAGCTGTTGCACCAATCAGGATGCCATCCCAAAGAAAAGCGGCAAAGCCGGCCAAAGGAATAGCCAAAACCCAATAATAATAACTTCCGGCAGCTTTAATGACTGTTGTATCATTCGTCAGCAATCCCAGAAAATCTTGTCCACCTATCATATATAGAATCGTAAAAGACAACGACAATCCCCATCCCCAACGGAATAGCAGACGAATCATCCTTTGTAATCCGGTATTATTTCGTGCACCGACATAACGTCCGGTCATCGCTTCACCGGCATAGGCAAAGCCGTCCATTATATAGGAAAATAGTGTAAACAGCTGCATCAACAACGTATTAACGGCCAATACAACATCTCCCTGCCGTGCACCTGTCGATGTAAAAAAAGTAGTAACAGCCACCAAGCATAACGTACGGAAAAAGATATCGCTATTCACCTGAAAGAAGCGCTTCATAGCTGTCTTGCCGATTATCTCCTGCCAACGAAAAACAATCTTCAACCGCCCGTAATAACGAAGCCAAAGCAACGAAGCCATAAAAAGTCCGGCATACTGAGCAATCAACGTACCCAACGCCACCCCTTCTATCTTCATATCCAGCAAATAAACAAAAGAAAGGCTGGCAACGATATTCACCACATTCTGTGTAATCGCTATAAACATCGGGAAACGTGAATTTTGCATGCCGATAAACCACCCAGCAAAGCCATAAAGTCCCAATACGGCAGGTGCTCCCCATACACAAATATTGAAATAAACCGTAGCCAGTTCGCGCACCTCTGGGGTAGCATCTATCAAAAGAAAAGCTATTTTCCGGATCGGATATTGAAGCAGCAACAGACATAAAGCGATAAACAGCCCCACTCCCACTGCCCGTAACAAAACACGTGTCACCCCTTTCAGGTCGCGCTGTCCAAAAGCCTGAGAAGTCATACCACTCGTCCCCATCCGCAGAAAACCAAACAGCCAGTAAATAATATTGAATAGCATCCCTCCTACGGCAATCGCCCCTATATAAGCCGCCGATCCTAAATGACCGACAATAGCGACATCAATCAGCCCCAATAAAGGCACAGTTATATTCGAAACAATAGAAGGTATTGCTAATTGAAGAATTTTTTTGTTCATGTTATTGTATATACCAAAAGCTTATTCTTAAATTTGTAAACAAAGTTACGGATTACTTTATATATAACATTATAACGCAACAATGTTTCAATAACAGATAAAACGCGAACCCAAAGTGGTTGTAAAAACACAGGATGTTCGCACTCCCTGTTATTCTGATATTTACAATATTATTAATAACTATACAAATACCAATTATTTGTACACTTTATTATTCGCAAAATTATATGCTGAAAATGTTATCAATAAAGCTTTCCATAAACATGCAGTCGCATCCTTTACGGGTGCGTGGATTGAAACTCGAATAGTTGTTTAATCCGAACGACTGTTGAGTCGCATCCTTTACGGGTGCGTGGATTGAAACTAATATTGAGCGACCCGAAACAACAACATCGTAGTCGCATCCTTTACGGGTGCGTGGATTGAAACTCAATATAACGCCTGTACACCTCAATCCGGTCACGTCGCATCCGTAAAGGATGCGACACGTTCCTTTTTCAGAGCGTTCAAATCATCATCGTTTCAATCTACTTAGGGAGCTCGTTCATTACCAAGAATTACTATACTAAGTATAATTATAAACAAAATACAAACGACCACAAAAAGAAAATGTCATTATTCATCAATAGACTGTTCTTATGTTATTTACCTATTCTAAATCAAATTTATTTGCCTTCCTTTGTAAATTAAAGCATGAAAGCTTAGTTCTTTAAAAAATAAAACATAACTTTGTGAAATAGGAATAACAGAGAAAGTATATTTCTCAAAGTGTGGACACCTATATTATTATTTATTAATTGTTAACCTAAACTTATGGTATACACGAATAAAGAATACTGTCTTGAGGTTAAAGGAAGCATGGCCTGTTTTACCAGACCTGAAATGAAAGTCGAAAGAGTCAGCTATGATGTGATAACTCCCTCTGCTGCACGTGCTATCTTTGAAGCTATCTTTTGGAAACCTGCTATACGATGGAACATAACCCGGATAGAAGTATTAAATCCCATTAAATGGTTTTCCTTTAAAAGGAATGAGGTTGGGAACCTGATGAGTCCTCGTGCATCCGGGTTATTCATTGAAGATAACCGGCAACAAAAATCCAGTTTATTACTGAAAGATGTTTGTTACAGGATTTTCGCGGAACTGGAATTTATACCTATAAGGAATAGAACAGAAGAAGATAAGTCGAAAGCGACAGCAGGGTCTTCTGACGAAAATCCAGGCAAATATAATGCAATGTTCGAGCGCAGAGCTAAAAAAGGACAATGTTTCAATCAACCCTATTTAGGTTGCCGTGAGTTCTCCGCTGATTTCACATACATCGAAAATCCGGTAAAAGGAGACGGAATACCCGAAAACCGCGATTTAGGATATATGCTATATGATATGGATTTCACAAACGAAAAAGATCCGAAACCAATGTTCTTCCGTGCAATAATGAAACAAGGAGTCTTGGTCGTTCCATCCATTAACAGTGAGGAGGTACGCCGATGATTCTGCAAGCATTATACGAATACTACCAGCGCAAAGCCGCTGATCCGGAGAGCACTATCGCTCCCCGCGGATTAGAATGGAAAGAAATTCCTTATCTTATTCTGATAGATAAAAAAGGAACGTTTTTAGAACTACAAGATACCACCGAGGGAATAGGAAAACAAAAACGAGCAAAAAAATATCTGGTTGTTAAAAGTAAAGGACGTACTGGCAGCAACAGTTGGCAAACTGCAAATGTATTTTGGGACCATTTCGGATATGTATTAGCCCAACCTAAAAATACGGATGATAAAGGAATGCCCAAAGCACTGGATGATGCCGCTAAACAAAATAAATCCTTTGTTCAGGAAGTCAGGCGGCTTGCTGAAATGCATCCTTCCAATGAAGACATTCAGGCTGTAGCCGGATTTTACGATAACCCGGAGAATCTTCAACGTATAAAAACGGACCCGTTATGGGAAGAATGCATCAAAAAAGACGGGACAAACATATCCTTTAAAGTAGCCGGAAAAATTACTATCGTAGCCGAAAATCCAGATGTAACATCATCCACTGAAGATTGTTCGGAGAAGGATGAGCCGATAGGGATATGCCTTATTACCGGAAAAAAGGCACCGATAGCTATACTCAATAGCGCCATTACCATACCCGGAGGCAAAAGCGGAGCAAAGCTGGTCGGCTTTCAGAAGAAATCAGGTTACGATTCATATTATAAAGAACAAGGCATGAACGCGCCTATTTCAAAAGAGGCTGAAGCTGCTTATACCACGGCATTAAATACGTTATTAGGAAAAGACTCCTCCAACAAATATCATTTACACGACACATCCGTTGTTTTCTGGTCGCAGAAACCGACAAAACTGGAGCAATGTGTCAGTTTCATGTTTGCACCTCCTTCAAAAGATAATCCGGATAAAAATACGGAAATTATCAGAGACTTCCTTCAATCCCTTTCTTCCGGAGTATTGAATGATGAGGATGAAACACCCTTTTACATTTTAGGCTTAGCTCCTAATGCCGCCCGTATTTCCATAAGATTCTGGCGACAAGGAACAGTAGGCGAATTTGCCAGTCATATCAGACAACATTTTAAGGACCTGGAAATCATAAAAAGCAAGAATCAAAGAGTCTATTTTTCTCTATTCAATTTACTGACCCAGGTTGCATCCTTAAATAAAATGGAAAATCTGCCGCCCAGTTTAGCCAGCGATTTAAGCCAGAGTATATGGGACAACCAGCCATACCCAACCACATTGCAGATGCAATGTCTGATACGAATCAAAGCAGACCGGAATATAACGTCGATCAGAGCCGCTATACTAAAAGCTTATTTAAATAGAAAATTCAGAAATCATCATAATCCACCTAAAGAAATTCGAATGGCACTAGATTTAGAAAATAAAAACCAGGCGTACTTATGTGGCCGCTTGTTTGCTATCCTTGAAAAGATCCAGAGTGATGCTATCCCGGGAGCTAATTCTACGATTAAAGAGCGTTACTACGGTGCAGCGTCGACTACCCCAACAACTGTATTCGGCCGCTTGTTGTCTCTATCCAGACATCATCTTGCAAAATTTGATACCGGGAAATCTGTTTATTATGAAAAGTTATTGCAAAGTGTTATCACCGATCTGGATAGTAACGGGTTACCTAAATATTTATCGATGGACGACCAGTCGCGTTTCGCAATCGGTTATTACCATCAAAGAGAAGATTTATATAAAACAACAACAGATAAAGAAAAAAATTAATACTATACAAACATGGAAACAGCAATAAACAATCGTTACGACTTCATTTATTTATTTGATGTACAGGATGGTAATCCGAACGGTGATCCCGATGCCGGAAACTTACCCAGAGTTGATCCGGAAACAGGGGAAGGCCTGGTTTCCGATGTCTGTCTGAAACGTAAAGTCCGGAACTTTGTCCAAATAGTAAAAGGAGGAGAAAGACCGTATGATATATTCATTAAAGAGAAAGCGGTATTGAATAATCTGATCACTGAAGCTCATAAACAGGAAGGGGTTAAAGATATAAAAGAGAAAGGAGATAAAACAGAGGCTGCCCGTCAATGGATGTGCAGAAACTTTTATGACATAAGGACATTGGGAGCCGTACTAAGCACTGGTGAAAATGCCGGACAGGTTCGTGGCCCTATCCAGTTTACTTTTGCCCGTTCCATCAGTCCGATTGTTACTGCCGAACATAGTATAACCCGTATGGCTGTGGCAACGGAAGATGAAGCTAAAAAACAGAGTGGAGATAACCGCACTATGGGACGCAAATTCACTGTTCCTTACGGATTATATAAAGCTAACGGATTTATTTCCGCTCATTTAGCCGTACAGACCGGATTCAATGAAGAGGATCTGAACTTATTCTGGGATTCATTGAAAAACATGTTCGACCACGACCATTCAGCAGCCAGGGGAATGATGAATGCCCGCAAATTGATCGTTTTCAAGCATAGTACAGCATTAGGTAATGCTTCAGCTCATTCCTTATTCAGTTTAGTAAAGGTTCAACTAAAGGATGACCAACGCCCACCCCGTTCGTTCGACGATTATATTGTTACCATCGACAAGGATAAACTACCGGAAGGAGTAGAAGTACTGGACATGATATGATAGAATACGGAGATGAGGACCTGTTGATGCTTTCCGGAATCCAGCACATAACTTTCTGTGAACGTCAATGTGCCCTTATACATATCGAACAGCAGTGGGCGGAAAACAACCTCACTATTGAAGGAAACTGGATGCATCAAAAAGTAGATGATCCAACCTTGATGAACCGTAATAAAGGCATAGTTACATTAAGGTCTGTTACGCTTGTCTCCAGACGGCTGGGACTTTATGGAATCTCTGATGTAGTAGAGATGGTTGCTTCCTCCTCCGGACAAAATGCAATAAAACATCCTAAATATCCGGGATTCTGGCAATTAATCCCGGTCGAATACAAACGGGGCAAACCTAAAAAAGACCAGATAGATGAAGTCCAACTATGCGCACAAGCGATTTGCCTGGAAGAAATGTATAACGTCAGCATAGAAAAAGGATTTTTGTATTATGGGGAAACCCGTCATCGGGAAGAGGTTCCGTTTACCGGAGAATTGCGGAAACTGGTTGAAAATAAATGTGCCCAAATGCACCGGCTATACGAGCAGAAAATCCTTCCGCCAGCAATATACAAAGCGCATTGCAAGTCATGTTCATTATGTGATGTATGCATGCCTAAAGTACTGACAAAAACACTGAAAGTGAATACTTACCTGTCCCAGTTATATGATTAAAATATGAGAAAATTATTGAACACATTATATGTAACTACTCCAGAAGCCTATTTAACTAAAGATGGAGAAAACGTAGTAATCAGGGTTAAGGAAAAAGATATATTCAGAATTCCGATTTTGAATATAGAAGGTATTGTCACATTCGGATATATGGGTGCTTCCCCGGCATTAATGAAAATGTGTGCCGAAAGAAATGTAGGATTATGTTTTTTAAGTGCCAACGGACAGTTTCAGGGTAGAGTCTCCGGCCCGACAAAAGGGAATGTCCTTTTGCGAAGAACACAATACAGGATTGCCGACGATGCAAATAAATCGCTGGAGATCAGCCGTCTGTTTATTGCCGGAAAGATAGCAAATTCCCGGACGGTTATCGACCGTTTCAAAAGAGATCATATTTCTTCCGACGAACAGCTATCCTTGTTTTTATCCGTATCTGAAAAATTAAAGAGATCAAAGAATCAGGCTTTAGCTGCTGAGTCCTCCGATACATTAAGAGGTATAGAGGGAGAAGCCGCTACAACTTATTTCTCTGTATTTGATCAGATGATCATATCGCAATGTGAGGATTTTCCTTTTAACGGAAGGAACAGAAGACCGCCCAAAGACAAAGTAAATGCCCTGTTGTCATTTGTTTACACATTGCTGAATCATGAGGTACAGTCTGCATTGGAAACAGTAGGGCTCGATCCGTACGTAGGCTTTTTACATACCGATCGCCCGGGAAGAGCTAGTTTAGCGTTGGATATGATGGAAGAGTTACGAGCCTACCTGGCAGACAGGTTAGTATTGTCTTTAATCAATCGTAAACAGATTTCCGGTAAAGGTTTTGTTCAACACGGAGATAACGGGATCGTTATGGATGAAGATATCAGAAAGGAAGTTTTACTCGCCTGGCAGAAAAGAAAAAAAGAGACAATAATCCACCCTTACTTAAATGAATCCGTACCAATAGGGCTTATCCCATATATTCAAGCGATGCTTTTAGCTCGTTTTTTGAGAAACGATTTAGATAATTATCCGGTCTTTTTAATGAAGTAATTTTATGTATGTTCTAGTTACATATGACGTAGAAACGATGACTTCCAACGGACAGCGCAGGTTACGTCAGGTAGCACGTCAATGCCTGAATTATGGCCAACGCGTCCAGAATTCCGTTTTTGAATGCTCTGTCTCGCCTGCTCAATTTACCGAGTTAAGATTAAAGCTATCGGATATCATAGATCATAAAAAAGATAGTATCCGTTTCTATTTCCTGGGAAATAATTATTCTAAAAGGGTTGAATACATAGGTGTCGTCACATCCTATAATGTAGAAGACGAACTTATAATATAACTGTTCGCGAACATTAAGCATTAGCAAAAAGCTGGGGTTTTCGCATTCATTGATTATTAGTCTATTAAACACATCTATTAGTTCTATTTCATCAATAAAGAATCCAAAAAGTTTATTATCGCATAAAGGCATTGATAACATACTGTAAATGTTTGTGTTATTTGTAATGCAGTCGTACCTTACAAAGGTACGTGGGTTGAAACAGAAGCTCCGTCTTTCAATACAGAAAGATTCTCGTCGTACCTTACAAAGGTACGTGGGTTGAAACAAAAACAAGGGTTAGTCCATAACCCTATTCTTAGTCGTACCTTACAAAGGTACGTGGGTTGAAACAAGAAAGCCGGTGTCATAATCATGGATATCGCGCCCGTCGTACCTTACAAAGGTACGTGGGTTGAAACAAAGGAATATCATTTATGTAGTTCATGTTTGCCGGTCGTACCTCATTCTCTCGTTCTTCAAGGCTTTTAATTGGTACCTTGTTTCAACCACCCATAAAGGATGCGACACAACCAGCCTGAATTTAGCGGCAAATTATTACTGTTTCAACCCACGCACCCGTAAAGGATGCGACCCTCTGTTCTTTTAATTGGATTCACCTGACGACTGTTTCAATCCACATACTTATAACAATCAACTCAATCCGTAACACCTATCACACCAACAGCAACTCCTCCACCCAAGCGCCATCCAAAACCAACCCGGCACGTTCATCATAACACCTTCCATCCTCCAATATAAATATCCCGGCATACTCTCCCACAGTGCCCTGTTTACGGAACTGTTCGAAATCATATTTTCTGATGGATACGCTATACTGTTGTAGCTTACGTAACAACCAGAATTCCGGACCAATCCGCTTCAATTCCTCCAGTAAGGTTGCGCCATCACCATAACCGACTAAGATGGACACCGAGTTTTTATCGTCTATCAACCGGAATTGATCGGCTGCCGTAGCAAAAAGGAAATTCATTTCTCCGACACCTTCGTATAAAGACTTTTTTATCTCCGCCTTGTCAAATGTATTGCACTTACTATAAAATAACCGGAAATATTGAGCCATACAATCCGGGGAAAACAAGTCATTCCCATCGGAAATAGACAACATCTCCCGCAAAGCAGCCGCCCCCTTCCCCATCAAACCACGTAAAACACTATTCTCCGGTTTGAAGACAAAGACCTGTCCCAACTCACCCTTCTTGTTTAACTTGCCTTCCCGGTTACATCTTCCTGCAGCCTGTATGATTGAATCCAGACCGGCAAATGCACGGTACACTACCGGGAAATCAATATCTACCCCGGCTTCAACCAACTGTGTGCTTATCACACGGACAGGTTTATTGTCCTTCAATTTCTGCTTAATCAATTTTATCACTTCCATGATATGTACGGAACACATCATACGCGACAGATGCAAAGTACCTTCAGGCATCCGCAGATAAAGCTCCCGCGCCTCCTTACGGGTATTTACAATACATAATACACAATCATATCCGGACAGTTCGTCGGCAAGATCATCGAAAGTCACGGTCGATTCCGGCCAATGCAATTCTACCCGTTTAAAAGCCTCAAACAAATGATCATGCACGGAAGTTATTTCTGTCACGGGACTCTTCAATCCACTAAAAGCCTTCTGCCCCGTTCCGATATGACCGGCAAAAACGGGTAATGTCGCTGTGGTAAACAAAATACTGGTTTTAAAAGACGATTGCAGGCTCTGCAAAATATCCAATATCGGCTGCAAAAATTCAACCGGCAACATTTGCGCCTCATCCAGAATAACAACTGAATTACAGATATTATGTAACTTCCGGCACCGTGAAGTCCGGCAAGCATACAGCGATTCAAAGAATTGTACATTCGTCGTCACAATAATCGGAGCATCCCAGTTTTCCGTTGCCAACAGGGAAGGAGACCGTTCATCATTACTATCCGGCTGCAAATTACTATGATGCTCCACCACATTCTCCGCACCGAAAATATCCCGGAGCACGGCAGCCGTCTGTACAATAATACTCGTATAAGGAATGACAATGATAATCCTATCTTTTTTATAACGAACAGCATGGATGAGCGCCCAGGCCATCGACGCTAATGTCTTTCCCCCGCCCGTCGGTACTGTCAGGCTAAAAAAGCCGGGAAGCTTTTCCGCCATCTCACGGCAACGGGACAAGATAGCAGCACGCTTCTCATTGATGAAAGAGGCAGGAGCACCTGCCGTAAGCGATTCCATATGTGTATCAAACCGCTCTTTCAACGTTTCCATAGAATCATATTGCCCGCGACGAACAGCCTGCTCCGGCTGCATAAACCGCTCTGTATCCAGATAGTCGGCATCTACCAGACATGAAAACAACATGCGAATCCATTGGTGCATTTCTTTCTGAAAATCACTAATCATAGGCGCATTCAGCGAAACGACCGCTTCCTGCATCTCTTCCGGCGCATCTTTCAACATTTCCTGGTAACAGTCTGTTTTAGACAGACGTTTATTCAAATTAGCCTCCCCGGAAGAAGTCCAGTCCAGCAATCCCGAATGATGTCCAGCTATACAATAAGCCAATGGGGGATAATAACCCGGTAATTTCTCTTTTGTCAGAATAGCTCCGGCTGAGGAATGATCGGGTTTATTCGCCACTTTCTGCTCTGCCGTCATACCGGATGCACTACGGATATAAGGTTGAAAACTATCCTTCGTATATTTTCCCATATCATGCCACCAGCCATTCTGCTTTCCCCAGGCCGCGGCCCCGAAAACAGCAGCAAACGATTCGCTCAAATCGGCTGTACCGACAGCATGTTCCTTGACTGTCTGTATCTGAAAAGCATTATCTTCTATCCTGACATGCGCTATAAAGTCCTGCTCCTTTTCCATCTTATACAAATGTTTTTACTAATTTATTTGCCATTTGCAATATTACAACATAAACACATACACAACAGACAATTACAGCATTGCAAACACTATTTTCATTTGCAATGCCGTTTGCCATTTGCCATACATCATTTATTCCTGACAACCAAATAACACGTACCTCTCATCGTACGGCGCGACGGGATCTTATTCTTTTGAAGCAAGCGTCCGAAGTATGTCAACCGTTTAGTTCCCAACTTTATACCACTTTTATCTTGCAGGTATTGAAGTATTTCGAGAGCAAAAAGTTCCTCATATTCCTCACCCGGCAATGGTGCACGGAAGTTTTGCAGGAACAATTGTTCCTCTATCGGTATCTGCTGGAACACATCATTGTTACGGGTGGTAGAAGATTCTTCTTCGGACGTAAACCAATAGCGTTCGCCTACCTTTAAAGCCGATACTGCCTGCGCATAAAGCTGTTCATAATTAACCAATACAGAATTATCTGCTGTCCCGGTTATCCCGATACATATAAAACGGCGGCTACCGGTCGGATCGGTCAGCAAGTCATAATTATTACAAGTGGCAATGAAAGAAGCATACCGGTGCAACGCCTGAATGCTCCGTTTATAAGGTTGGCGGGCATTAACCACCGGCTTTTGAAGAACATTCTTCAAAAAACTCTGATACGCGGCACTTACCGAATCGAACTCATCGATATTGATCAACGCAAAACGGGTAAGTAGCAATTCTGCATCCCGCTTATTGCTGAAATCGATGCTATCGGTATAATACATACGAAGCGAAGGGGGTAACAGGTTCCGGCACCAGGTCGATTTGCCGCATCCCTGAGGACCGACCAGCAAAGGCAACGAACTGTTGGCATGCAAATGATCCCGCCGATACCAATGAGCGACCATGCTCAGAAACCAGATATAAAACAAATCGCGCCAAGCAGTATTATCCGTTGGCAATGTATCGGCCAACGCACGAATATGATCTTTCCCGTCCCATGCCGGCAAATGTTCCAGATAATCTTCCAACGGATAGAAAACCGGTACCCTGTCGGAATACACATACCGCTTCACATCACGATCCCAAAGTGCCAGCCCTTCAGCCTGTGCATTCAGTCCGATACTATTCAGAACCGTTTCCGTCACAGGAGCAAAACGGATATAATATGAACCTCTTGCCCGGAACTCCACTTCGCCGGCCAGCATATTCCGTCGAAACTCATAACGCCGTTTCATAAACTCATCCGTCTTCACAGACAGTAATTGCTCGGAAGATATCACCGGTTTCTTTCCGAAATTCTTTGACAGTTGATAGACTGTATGGATCGTCTCCCGGATTTCCTCTTCAAACAATTCAAAATTCTGGTAGATTCTAGTCCAACGAACCGCATCTTCCTCCGGTATCCCGGACTGGAAACAATTCTCGGCCAGCTTTGTCAGAAAAGGTCTAATTTCTTTCCCGCCATCCAGCCCCCCCGTTTTCTCTAACGCATCCAACATACAGGCATTATAAAAACGGGAAATGATACGGCTGCGGTCGAACCCGGGCATCATACGTAAAAGCGGGTCTTCTTCTTTCGATACAATTTCCCGGTATGTCGGTTCGTCCGGCATCTGTGTCGGTTGCTCCTGAACCAATGCTACAGCCGAAAGATTATAGTATAAATCAGGATCAAAGGAATAACGGCATCCCCGTTCCAAAGAGGGAGCCTTTATCTCTATATCGCATTGCAACTGAGCCTGATAATAGGTAACAGCACGCCGGTAGGCTGTTGCATGAAACAATTCCGCCTGCTCCCTGTCCCGTGGCAATGTTCCGTCAGGCAAAACAAACGGTACCAATATTTTTACACTCTTTCCGCTGGAACCGGTAAAAGCAGCCAGTGTCTGAGGGGCTTGTGATGCCAACTCTCTTATTCTCGCCACCTCTTCCTTATTCGCCAGATTTCCAACCTCCACTAGAACCAGTCCGTTGTACGACCGGAACTCGACCTTTTTATCTCTTTTCCCAAATAATGCAGAAAAAAATAACATCGGAAGATCCGTTGCATGTATGTTTTTATCACCAGGCATCGAACAAGCCAAGAGCTCCCTGTATTCATTCACAACCTTGCGGTATTCGCCGTTGCGCATACCGCACAAAACAACGTTAAACGCCATATTTTTAAAGGTTTTACACCCATTTCTTGTTTGTGTAATATTCATAGTATAATTTATTTTTTACCCCTCTTATGATATGACAAATGGCAAACGTCATTGCAAATAAAAAAAAGCATTTGCAATGTTTTAAACTTCTATTATACAATATTTTGCAGGAGAATATTGCAAATGGCAAATACTTTCCTGAAACTTTATGTACAATCTTATTTCATCTTCGTAAACTCAATATTACTCAGCCGGTCTTTCAGCTTCGGACTGGGTTTAAAGCCTATCCCCTTCAGTTTGATGGATTCAGCGCGGATTTTAGACGGTTCTTCCACATCGCGGTTCGGTTGAGCAGTCACAGAGAAGGTACCCAGACCATCGATCGTCACCGTATTGCCTTCCTTCAACGCTTCCGATATCAATAAAGTCAGATTTTCGATCATCCCTTTAACATCCCCATACGTGAAGGTGCTGGCATCGGCCATTTGTTCTGCCAGCGTATCGAGGTTTACATTACCATAGCTTACGGTCGTAACCGAATACTTTACCTGCTCTTTGCCGGTAATATTATCATTGATTTTTGTGAGTTTGTACCTTACTGCCATGCGGTTCCCTTTCTGTTAGATTTAATATTACTACTAGTTATATCAAAGGTTACTACCTTTTATCTCATTGATTACCAGTTAGTAAAACCAGGCTGTACAGGATAATCGAATAAGGTGTACAGGCTGGCCGACCAGGGTGTACAGGATAATCAGCCAGGGTGTACAGGATGATATTACTAAGTCAGGACTAAAGGTATAAAATATAAGGAGATATACAATAGTTTATCCTATATTTTTATCTTCTATTGCCGTCCATGTTAATAACAACACTTCGATTTTGTTCAAACTAAGACACAATAAACGTCACCTGGAAACCGGGCACAGGCCGTTCAGCCAAACAAAGGTCCCTGCCTTGCCGAACCATCATCTGCCGGGAAAGTGACAAGCCGATACCCGAACCATTCTTTTTGGTTGTAAAGAACGGAACAAAAATCTCCCGCTCGACATCTGCCGGAATAGGCGCACCGTTGTTGCTGATCCACAACTCCTTATTCCAACGTACATCCATAGCCGTCGCCCCGGCTTCGCAGGCATTCTTGACCAGATTGATCAATACCTGGCGCAACATATTCTCATCCGTAAACATCGTGGCAGACAAAGGGATGGAAATATGCCACTCCAAATCCGGATAAAGCGTCCGAATTCTTTCCACGAAAGCGGCCAATGGGATCTCCACAAGAACCGGCTCCTGCAACTCTGCCAATTTCCGGTAACTGTCCACAAACAAGGCAAGCCCCCGGCTGGTGTCATGAATGGCACGGACTCCTTCCTCGTAAACCGTCCCCGCAATCGCCGGGTTATCCAAATAGGCCTGGCTGATGCTGGCTATCGGTGTCGTAGCATTCATGATTTCATGGGTGAGTACACGAGTCAGCCGCTGCCACGATTCCACTTCGTTGCGGGCAAGCAGCACGCCTATATCCTTACCTGTTTCATTAAGGGCTTCCTGCAACGCCCGTTCTCCGAAGAACAGACCTTTTACAGGAAGACGGAACGTGAACTCTTCGTTGCGAATCGCCTCACGCATCAGATGCGCCCGGTCTCTCAGCAACACCTGATGACGATAGAACCATCCGAAGAAGACAACAACAACCACCAAAAAAGAGACTATCAGAATCATAGTTTTTTCATTTTAGCATACAATGTCTGCCGGGTAATCCCCAACAGTTCGGCAGCCCGGCTGATGTTGCCGTGGCAACGCTCCACGACCTTATGCACATGTTCCGCCTCGACTTGTTCCAACGAAACCACTTTCCGGCCGGCATCAATCGCATCTTTCAAGATACGGATCAACTCCTGGTTGTCCCAAGGCTTGGTAACAAAGTCTGCCGCTCCCATCTTCAACCCACGCACCGCCAATTTGATATCAGCGTATGCCGTCACCAGCACCACCGGAATGGCCGGATGCTTCTTATGGATTGCACGAAGCCAAAGCAAGCCGTCTTGTCCAGAGTTTCCCCCTTGTGTGAAGTTCATGTCGAGCAAAATCACATCCACCTCCTCTTGTGCCAATACCGTAAGAAGCGTATCGGGAGAAACAAGCGTCAATACTTTGTCAAACTCACCGGCCAAACAGATCCTGACTGCCGTAAGAATCGCCGGATTATCATCCACCACCAATATCGTCCTGTAATTCGCCATATCCGATTCGTTTAGATTACCTTCATTTATCGGGGATAAAGATACGGAAAAAGGCTGTATGAATATCATACAAACAGGTGTATGATTTTCATACAAACTGCTCTAACCACACTCTTCATCCATTGCCGAATGCCGGTAACCTTATACATTTGCAACAAACAAAACAATGAACAAAGATGAAATCGTACTTCACTTTTCTCAGCCGCAACAAGCTCTACACGGCCATCCAGTTCTTCGGACTGGCCATCGCATTGGGAGTCGTCCTCCTTTTAACACTATATGCTAAAACCGAATTCAATATCGGTAACAAACAGCCATACTCCCAGCAATTGTATGCCATCGGCTACGGCGATGACATCGGTATGACAGTCGGTACCGCCCCGGAATTATTCCCTTCCATTCCGGAAATAAAAGAATGGACACGCTTCATCAACAGCGAGTTGACGGACTTGACCATAGACAACAACTACTACCAGGCAAACAGCCTTGCCGTCGATTCCAACTTCTTCCGGATGCTGGGCTATTCGCTCATCGGATGCAACCGCGACAAGGCGCTAAGCGGAACAGACGAGGCCGTCATCTCCGAACCATTCGCCCGTAAAGTATTCGGTAATGAAAATCCTATCGGACGCACAATCATGTACCTGAACCAAACACCGCTACGGGTCATCGGGATTCTCCCGGCCTTCGATCCGACAGAACTGTTGAAACCGGTCGACCTCCTGGTCTCTATCAAATTGGAGGAAAAGACTTATGCCTGGATGGATAACTTCGGTCAAACCCAAACGTTCGTCACGTTAGCGGAAGGGGCAACACCCGCCAACGTCACCCGAAAACTGCTCGACAGTTATAAAAGTTATTGGGATTATTGGGAAGAAGACAACAGCACGAACTCCTTTGCGTGGGGTTCATCACTCACACGCATGGACGAAATATACTTTTCACCCATGAACCATAACACTCCTTTCCGCAACGGGACACGGAAACAGGTTCAAATCTTATTGGCCATCGCGATAATCTTGCTCCTTTCGGCCGTCTTCAACTACATCAACCTGACCGTGTCGCAAACCGGCAAGCGGGCACATGAGATGGCGACTCGACGATTGATGGGCGATTCTGCCGGGCAAATCGTGTTGCGCTATCTCGCCGAGTCGGCAATCTTCACAACCGGGTGCTTCATCGGCGGATGCCTCATTGCCGTCATTGCCAAACCCTATTTCGAATACTTGCTCTCTACCCAAATCGCCATATCGCTTTCTCCCGCAACGGTCGCCTACGCCCTGTTGTTGTTGGCCGGAATCACCGGCATATCAGGATTACTACCGGCTCTCATCATCCGTAAATACAGCCCGATAGATATTGTAAAGGGGAACTTCCGCTTGCAGAACAAGCAACTATTCAGCCGCCTGTTCATCATCGTGCAGAACGTGATCAGCACGTTCCTCATTGCGTTGGGGCTGACAATGGCCGTCCAAATACACTACCTTGCTACCCTGCCGACCGGTTATAATACCGATCTGGTCTTTGTACGGGCCTGGGATTTAGGAGCGACCTACGACAAACAAGCCATCCTCCAGAAACGTTTGCAGGCATTGCCCCAGGTGGCAGAAGTGGCGTTGGCACGGAAGCTGCCTTTCGTCAGCGGCCACGATGGCGTACGCCAGCCGGACGAAGAGGGAATGTCATGGCTCCACCTCTCGGATGTGGACAGCACAGCATTCCGGATGTTGGGCTTCGAAGTAGCAGAACGCTGGTCAGACCCGCTACCCGGCATGGTTTGGGTAACGGAAGAGACCTGCCGCCGTTACAACCTTTCGACCGACAACCCCCATTTCGGGAAGAACGGCGACGAGAGCGGCTACCGGTATAATGTCTGTGGAGTTATCCGTGATTACCGTTCACTCATGGCGTTAAGCACTCCGACACCCGATTCGCACGGAGCGGTCAGGGTGATGGACCCGCAAGGCTATGTGATCAACCAGGTAATCCGGACCCGAGGTGACCGGTCGGAAGCCCTGGCAGCCATCCGCCATACCTGTCGGGAAGTGTCCAAAGAGGTGATCGGGATGCCGAAAGACCTGGAAGCCGATTATATCGATGATTATCTGAACAAAGATTTAACACACGAGAAGAACGTCGTGATGCTCGTCCTATGCTTCATGGCCATCTCCATCCTCATCTCTGCCATGGGACTGTTTGCCATGTCGATAAGCTACACCGAACAGCAAAGCAAGCGGATTGCCTTGTGCAAAGTGATGGGAGCCGAAACAAGCGGTGCGGTATGGGAACTTTCCAAACGGTTCATGACGTTCTCGTTGCTTGCCGCCTGCTTCGCCCTGCCCATCAGTTTGAAAGCGGTTCAAATCAGTTTGGAGTCATTCTATAACCGCATCGCCTTTCCGTGGCACCTCATAGCCGCGGCTGTTTTGGCAACCATAGTCATCGCTTTCGTGTCAATCATCAGTCAAACTTTGAAAGTCGCCCGCCGCAACCCTATAAAAAGCATCCGGACGGAATAAAAACAACAGTATATAACAGATAACATCATTATAAAAAACGAAACAAGTCATGATTAAAATAAAGAATCTCAGCAAAAGCTTCCGAACGGAAGAAATAGAAACCATCGCACTCAACGGCGTAAGCATGGAAGTGAAAAAGGGCGAGTTCGTCGCCATCATGGGTCCAAGCGGATGCGGCAAATCGACCTTGCTGCATATTCTCGGCCTGCTGGACAACCCGGACGAAGGCAGCTACCTGTTGGATGGGGAAGAAATGGGACACTTGAAAGAGAAAGACCGTACCCGTTACCGCAAAGGACGTATCGGGTTCGTCTTCCAGAGTTTCAACCTTATCGACGAGCTGACGGTGGAAGAAAACATAGACCTCCAACTGAAATACCTTGGCGTACCCAAAGCCGAACGCAAGCAGCAGGTACTTGACATCCTGCGCAAAGTGCGCCTCAGCCAACGCGCCAAACATTACCCGCAACAACTATCCGGAGGCCAACAGCAACGAGTAGCCATCGCCCGCGCCGTAGTAGGCAAACCAAAATTGATTTTGGCCGATGAGCCGACCGGCAACCTCGACTCTAAGAACAGTCTCGAAATAATGAAACTGCTCAGCCAGTTGAATGCCGAAGGAACGACTATCGTCATGGTGACACACTCGCAGCACGATGCCACATACGCCGACTACATCATCAATCTTTTCGACGGACAAATTGTCAATGAGTTGGATGGAATACTTTGATGCGCATCGAACGGGATGTACGTCGTATGCAGCAAATTTATTTTATTTTCCAAGATTTGTGAAGCATTTGTTTCATATAAGTAATCGCAATGGTTAACGTTCTAATTTGAATCGATTTACCAATTATTATTAGAATTACAGCTATTAATATCATCATAATGCCGGCACCTAATCGTAAAGTGAACATTTCATTGAAAACCATAATGCCGATAAACACAGCAGTAAGCGGTTCCAATGCCCCCATAATAGCAGTGGGTGTTGAACCGATTAGGCGCACTGCCATTACCATAAATACAAGAGATATAACCGTAGGAACTAATGCAAGCATTATGGCAAACATCCACATAGAAGAGGTTGTAAGTAATTGTATATGATTGTCGCTGTCAAAAAAAGATTGAATGATGATGGTTAATGTACAAAATAGCAAAACATAAAGTGTCAACTTTATAGTTGGCATCTTTAATGAAGATTTATTTACAATAATAATATAAAGCGCATAAGAAAGAGATGATAACATAACTAGTAATACTCCCATAGCATTTAACATGCTCCCATCATTTCTTTTATATAACAGTCCTATACCTCCTAAAGATAAGAGAATAGATAAAATAGTAACTAAAGATATTTTTTCTTTAAAGAAAAAAGCCATTATAACAGTTACAATAACAGGATATATGAATAGAATTGTAGAGGCTATCCCTGCATCCATATAGTAAAAACTAAGAAATAAGGTTAGAGAAGATACTCCAAACAAAATCCCTAACCCGCCTAAAACTACTAATTCTTTTCGTGTAATCCTAAATGGTTTATTTTGTACGAACATTAACCCACTAAGAAAAATTGAGGCAATAAAGAAACGATAAAATAATACAGAATTAGCGTTTACTCCCGCTTCATAAAGGGATAATGCCCCAAGTGGATTTGTCCCATAACTGATTGCCGCAACAATTCCATAAATTGAACCTTTCAATTTTGCATCCATTTTATTACGTTGTCTATTTATAAAAATAAAGCTAATATGGGAATTAATATACCTGCCAACAGTTCAATTCCTCCTATCCCGAACAGACCACGTTTACCTTTATTTATTAGAATTCCGCTTATACATATTAAAATAAGACAAGCGGCAAATAGGTCTGAAAAATAAATCCACCAATTTCCCGGGTTATAATGGAGATATGAAAATTGATAAAAAACAGGTCTTTTCTTTACTCCTTCATAAGTAACATTTCCCGTTTGAATGTTAAGTACATATGTTGAACCGCTTTTCAGAAAAACTTTCAGTGTCGAACTGTTTGGATAGAAATGCTTGATATAATTATTCTGTTCATCTATCTTTTTTAACAACTGTATTATTTCCTTTTTTGTAAAATTACGGGAGTGAGGAAATATTCCATTTTCGGCATAATTGTTTACAGTAATATAATATTTAGGATTAAAATCTTTTAAATGATTCATCGTTATACCCGATACTGCATAAATAAGAATCACTCCCGTAAAGAAAAAAGACAGGTGAGTGTGAACCGTCCTACAATAACGTCGGAACAAATTGCCTATCCGTAATCTGCTTGTTATTTCTTTATCCATATACTAGTTATTTCTGAAATGAAAAGTTGATGTTTGGATGGCTCATTGTTATAAGATTCTTCCATAATTTTCTCTTTGTAAGGCTGGGTCAAATATGCATAATCCATCTCTTGAACGAATATCTTTTTACATTCTATAATCATTCGAGCCTCTTTGAAACTCATCAATCCGGAAGGGATTTCTAACGGGGTTAATCCCGCTTCCGAAACCTTGTCTGCATCACGTCCCGATTTTGTTCCGCAAATTCTAAGTGCTCCCCGATATTCTTCAGTAAAGAAACTTAGTGTAAAACTTTCCTCCCGTTGCAGAAACTGATAGGTATATCGTGAATCACGAATCACAATAAAGGTGGACGGTCTGCTCCACATATAGCCAACAGCCCCCCATGCAGCTGTCATTGTATTATAAGAACTTTTGTTTCCGGCTGTTACTAACATCCATTGCTTACCTATCAGGTCTATCACGTTGTCAGGAAGGTCGGTTGCTTCTATCCGGTCGTAACGAGAATGCCAACTTGTATTACCCGTGCCGTCCTCCTTCCAAATGACCGTTTTGTCTGTTTTTTTACTATTTTCCATACATGAAGTAATTAATAATGTACCTAAAATTGTTGAAAAGAAAGCTCTCTTTTTCATATTCTATTATTAGTTAATAATTATTTCACAAAGATAGACGAGGCTAGAATCAAAATACTTGTATTCTTATTACAATGTTTTGTATATTTGTGCTATGAAAAAGTGCAGCCAGTTAGAATCATTAAAGGTTATAGATGTAATTGAGGAAGAATATTCTTGCGAATTACACGCTCAAGACCATTTTGAAATCATCTATATCCATTATGGATGTGGAGTTCATGTATTCAATGAAGTCACAATTCCTTATGAAAAAGGAGATTTATTCCTACTCGCTCCTGGTGACCGGCACTATTTCACGGTGAAAACCGTAACACGTTTCACGTATATTAAATTCACCTCTGACTATTTTGAGACTTATAATCGTTCTTCAAAGTCTTTTTCACAAGAAATAACTCCAACTTCCATCATGCAAATTCAATGGTTGAAAGAGGATAAAATAACAGTAAACGAACCCTGTCAGACCATCTTAAAGAATATTTTCGAGAATATTATCCTCTATAATTCGACGATTAACGTACTCCGTTCGTCCATAGTGTATTATCATATTCTTTCCATTTTTGGGATGATTAAAGAATATCTTGATAACCGAAATATTGAATTAAAGAAGAAGACACCAACTAATGCTCATATAGCGGCATACATTCAAGCGAATATTTATAATCGCGACTGTATTTCTATCAATATGATTGCTAATCATTTCAATATCTCACCATCTTATTTCAGTACCTATTTTAAGCGTAATTTTGAAATAAGTTATAAAGAATACATTGAAAAGATACAAATACAACTCATCAAGCGAAGGTTAGAAACAGGAGAAATCAAGTTGAAAGAAATTGCTAATGAATTTGATTTTACCGATGTAAGCCATTTGTCCAAATTCTTTAAACGGCGTGAAGGGCTTAATCCTTCTGAATATAAAAATACTGGAAAATAAAACTGGTTGATGCCGGATATGATGCTGTTGCTTATCTATGTGACGTATCGGATGTTCAGGCAGTAAGAGGTTGACTCCCGTCGCCTGCCGGGAAAGTAAAAAAACGAAGGCTGCGGGATTCATATCCGACAGCCTTCCATATTAACCCCTAACTTTAACCAATGTATTACCGGAAGATTCGTTCCGGTAGTTTCAACATAATGATACGTTAGTAACCGGAATTCTGTTTCAGGTTCGGATTCTTATCCATGCTATCCTGCGGGATCGGCAGATAACGGTTCTTGGCTGCAAACTCACGGTTTTCAATCAGGTCCTTACCTGTTACGACGGCACGTTTATAAGGATCTGTCTCGTTGTAATCGATAGTACCGACGATACGGTACAACGGACCGTTCAATAATGTTTCGGCCAACATCTTTCCTGCGGCATCTTTCCAACGCAGAATATCTGCACGACGCAAGCCTTCACCCGCCAATTCAATGCAGCGCTCACGACGAATCAACTCACGCAATGTTTCTTTCGTGTTGTATCTGGCTCTGTCCACAACAGGCATGCCGGCACGGGTACGGATCTGATCCAGATAATCATACACCTGGGCGGAAGGACCGTTCAATTCATTCTCCGCTTCGGCATACGACAACAAAACTTCGGCATACCGGAACACGATCACACAAGTTCCGGTACTCCACATATTGGGATACTGGTCGATGGGGTCCAGATATTTCGCCCAGGTCAGACTGGATTTCGAAGCATTATCGGTGTAGGTGGGATAGTTCTTATTATCCGACTTATCCGCCAGTGTTTTATCCAGCGTGTTCAGCACCGAACCTCTCCAGTCCTGTCCCGGATAAAGAATACTCATCGCCATACGGGGATCGCGGTTGGCAAACGGATGGGCCGCATCATACAAGGCTGACTCTTCCTTCGTTTTACCGTCTGTCATTTCATACATATCCACCAGGTTCTGGGTGGGGACGATAGAAGACCAACCACCGTCTACATTATTATACATCTGGCCGATCACTCCCAAACCGAATGTATTAGGGATACGCTGGTCAGCAATGATCACCTCTTTCGAATCTGTACCGGTGAGCTTGAACAAATTGGAATAATCGGGTTCCAATTCATACTGCTTCAGGTCGATGATGGCCTGGGCAGCCTCTTTAGCCTTCTGCCATTCCCCATAATACAATGCCTCACGCATTTTTATTGCCAGTACACCGCCTTTGCCGATGCGTCCGCGGGCAGCCGGTGTCGTATTAATACCCGTCAAAGCATCTTCCAGGTCTTTGGCTATCTGCTGACGAACTTCCTCTTCGGTATTACGTGGCACCTGGGCTTCTTCGGCTGACTGATAAGAGCCGATGATAGGCACACCGCCATACCACCAGTTCATCTGGAAGTATTTATAAGCACGAATCGCTTTCGCCTGTGCTACCAGGTCATTCTTCGTTGCTTCCGACTTGAATGTTACATTGTCGATATTCTCCAGCACGGTGTTACAACGGCGGATAGTCGTGAAGCTATAAAATGAACTGCCGGGGTTGGAGCTTGACAAAGAACCGTCACCCCAGGGGCGCCAACCTTCCCACGGGAAGTTATTGTAAGCAATATCTGAACCACAATCGAGATAGAGAATGGCGGTCGGATCCCACAGACCGTTATAACATCCCACCACGAAACTTTCAGCATCCGTTTCGGTCTTCCAGGTGGTGGAAGGAGACAATGCATCATGTGGAGCCGTATCCAGAAAGTCCGAGCAGGATGTAGATAAAAACGCTGCTCCGGCCATTAAATATATTGATAATCGTTTCATAAAATTCAACTTATATTAGATAGTCATTAATAGTTTAGAACGTAACATTTACTCCGAATGAATGGGTAGTAGACAAAGGATAGCTTGACAAACGGGTGCTGACTGTCTCCGGGTCTACATTCAACGGCATAGAATCGAATGTCAGCAGGTTCTCTGCCGAATAATAAATCCTCAGGCTTTGAATACCGGCTTTTTCTATCAGGCTTTTCGGGAAGGTGTAGCCTAACTGTGCAGTCTTCAGACGCAGATAGCTCGTATTCATGATCCAGAAGTCAGACATGACAACGGATGCTTCACTCGGTGACTTACGGGCTTCTGCCACACGGGGCATACTTGCTCCTTTATTTTCGGGCGTCCATGAGTCCAGCCAGGCTGTTGAAGGGTGGCCAGCACTGCCGGAAAATTCACCGAAGGCTTCTTTGGTATAAGCGAAACCGACGTTTGCCGCACCGGTAAAGTTAAGCGTCAGGTCGAAGTTCTTATAAGCACCGTTCAGGTTCAGGCCGAATGTCATCACCGGATCTTTTGTCTTATAGAGTTCACGGTCTTCGGCAGTGATCTTACCGTCATTGTTGGTATCGACATACTTCAGGTCGCCCCCTTTAAATTTCAGGCCGAACGGATATCCGTCCTGACCGGCATATTTATCCATCCAGGCTTGTGCCTCTTCGTCCGACTGGAAGAAACCGTCTGTTCTGTACACGAACCAGGAATTGATAGGAGAACCGACCTGACGCATGAAGTCGCCGTCAGACATACGGTTAACACCTCCCAGGTTTTCTATCTTATTCTTGTTATAGGCAAAATTGCCGACTACACCGAACTTCCAGTCACCCCATTGGTTACTGTAGCCCAACTGCATCTCGACACCGCGGTTACGCATGGCACCTACATTATCTTTATAAGCACCCAGCGCAAATTCCGTCGGCACCGGAACTTCCATGATGATATCGGTTGTCTTGCGATCGTAGTAATCGAAAGTAAAGCTGATCTTATTATTGATCATTGCATCTATCCCGATACCCCATGTCGTTGACTTTTCCCACGAAAGGTCTGCTATTTTATAATTACTCTGATAATAACCGGTCGTCAACGCACTTCCGAAAGGATAGTTGGCACCCAGGTTATACGTATTCAACCAAGGATAAAAGTCACCGCCTGTCGGTGTCCCGTCGCTCAAAGCATCCTGGTTACCCAGCATACCCCATGATCCGCGAAGTTTCAGGCTATTCAACCAGCCTCTCGTATTTTCCATGAAGCTCTCTTCGCTGATACGCCATGCTGCGGAGAAGGAAGGGAAATATCCCCAACGGTGTCCGGGGGCGAAACGAGAAGAAGCATCCGAACGGAAGTTTGCTTCCAGCAGGTATTTGCCGGCATAGTCGTAGTTTACACGGCCGAAATAAGAAAGCATATTCAGTTTGCGGGTAAAACCTTCGTTGGTTTGGGTGGCTGTAGCACCGGCATTCATATCATCCAGTTCGTTATTCGGGAAGTTTTCGCGGTATTCCTTGTTGTAACGCACATCATATTTCTCGGCATGATATCCCAACATCACTTTCAAACCGTGATTACCGAATGTCTTGTCATAGTTCAGCAAAGCATCGAAATTATAACGTGACCAGTTGGTGAAACGTTCTTCCAGGCTGTTCGGACGACTGGCCTGTGCCGGGTCGGTATCCAATTTCATAACAAATGCCTTGAAGTGCTGGTCGTCATTTACATACGAACCGGACACTGTAGCCTTCAGTCCGTCTATGATCTGGTAGTCGACTGCAAGAGAACCGGTAAAATTCTGGTTGTATTTGTCCACAGTCTGTCCGGAGTCCAGCCAGGCGATAGGGTTACCGTCATTTGTTGCACCATATGTTCCATCCTCATTATAAACCGGAATCATCGGGCTCAGAATATTCAGCTGGCGGATAATCTGGTCCGACCAACCGCCGCCGTAATTGGAGTTGGGGTCTTTATAGTCGTTCTTTATATATGACATATTCAAGCGAACCGTCAGTTTCTTCGTGATATTCATATCCAGGTTCGTACGGCCGTTGAATTGTTTACGTTCCGAATTGGGAAGAATACCGGTTTGTCCCAGATAACCGACAGAAGCCATATATTTCGTATTCTCAGTCCCTCCGCTGATATTTACATTGTGTTTATGCAATACACCGGTTTGGTAAGCGGCATCATTCCAGTCTGTGTTCGGATGTCCGTACGGGTCGGAGCCATCCTGAAACAGGCGGATGTCTTCATCACTGTAGCGGTGAGGCTGTCCGTTATCATCGTCAATCCGGTTATACAACATCGCATATTCGGCCGAACTGACACGGTCTATTACAGCAGTCGGGCTTGACACTCCGATATATCCGTTGTAAGTAACGCGCGGAGCACCGGTCTTACCACGTTTGGTCGTTATCAGAATAACTCCGTTGGAGGCTTTCGAACCGTAGATGGCGGCAGAGGAGGCATCCTTCAGGACAGAGATACTTTCGATGTCGTTCGGGTCGATACTGTCCATCGAACCGCTCTCGATCCCGTCGATCAGGATATAAGGGGAAGCGTTATTCAACGTCCCGACACCACGGATACGGATATTACTGCCATCCTCACCGGGACGACCTTCACCGGCTGTGATCGTTACACCCGGCATCAATCCCTGCAAACCGGAGGATACATTCGAGATCGGTCGGCTTGTCAGTTCTTCGCTTGCCACAGAGGCTACGGCTCCGGATAGGTTGGCTTTCTGCTGGGTTCCGTATCCTACCACCACGACTTCGTCCAGCTTTTGTGTATCTTCAGCCAGAGTAACTTTAAGAGTCGATTGTCCTGTGTACTTAATTTCTTGTGTCAGATAGCCGATGAAAGAGATCTGGATCACATCCCCGGCTTTTACATCCAGTACGAAGTTACCATCCATGTCGGTAACAGTACCGTTCGTTGTTCCTTTTACAACAACAGAGGCACCGGCAACAGAGCCGAAATCGTCGTTAACTGTTCCTTTTAAACTCTTTTGTTGCTGAGAAATGTCAACTTTAGGTGTTGCCGTACTGTCGGAAGCATGTGCTGTCCCTCCGGAGCACAATGTGGCTGACAACAACAAAAGGCTGACTGGTCTTACGATTTTCAACATAACAATTGCTTTTTGTTTAATAATACTAGTAACTTTATTAATAAGATTTAAGGAGATTAACTCACTTTACTTATAGATTCACCTCATTCATGGTATTAACATTTACTCCTTCTGTAAAAATCTTATTCCTATGAAACCACAGTTCTTACAGAACTATGGCTTTTATCATTTCACAAACAGCATGTTTTCAACATGTTAACTCCAAATAGACGACCATCTATCTTTTTAATGGATTAACTTTAGTTTAAACGTTATTATTATTAAACGATCTCCAATGACTTGACTATTATTGAATAATCTATACAATTTAATGCTTTATTATAAAATTAATATTACATTTGCAGGGTCGGTATTAAATTAGTTCTGTAAGAACTTAATACAAAAACACCTTATATCTTATTTTTTAAAGTAAGGAATGAATCATCGACACAATCACCGCCATCAACCACATTAATAATCTTTTATATAAATAATCAATTATAACAAATCCCACAACAAGCTCCATACACAGTAAATGCATCATAACAATATCTTTCACAAAGACGGATAGAATATTCTGAAAACTTATCCGTAACTTTATCCCCGGATCTATGATGAAAACTCTATTAAGAAGGAGAAGTAACAATTTATTTCTATAACCTTAGATAACATGACGAATAAAATTCTATTGAGTTCCGTGGCTCTTGCCTCTATGGCACAGTTCGCGGCAGCCGGTAATGCCGGCGACCAAACGCATCCCAACATTATTCTGATCCTATGCGACGATATGGGATTTTCCGATTTGGGATGTTACGGAGGAGAAGTTCAAACTCCCAACATTGATTTTCTGGCAACTAACGGAGTACGTTTCAGCCAGTTCAAGAACACCGGACGCAGTTGTCCCAGCCGTGCCGCCCTCATGACCGGGCGTTACCAGCATGAAGCGGGAATGGGATGGATGACGGCTGTCGACGAACACCGACCCGGATACCGGGGACAGATATCCACCGATTTCCCAACTATTGCCGAAATATTAAAGGCCAACGGATATGCAACTTATATGAGTGGCAAATGGCATCTGACAGTGGAAGGCGCCTTCGAAAAACCAAACGGCAGTTATCCTACCCAACGGGGGTTCGATAAATATTATGGTTGCCTGAGTGGAGGCGGAAGCTATTATACACCGACTCCTGTCTATTCGAACATGAAACGCATCACCCAATTCCCCGACGACTTTTATTACACAACGGCCATTACGGATTCAGCCGTCAGTTTTATCCGCAGCCATCCGGCCGATCTCCCAATGTTCATGTACCTGGCGCATTATGCCCCGCACAGACCGTTGCAAGCCCCCAAAGAACGGGTAGAATCATGCCGGCAACGGTATAAAGTGGGATATGACATCTTGCGGCAACAACGTTTCGACCGCCAAAAAGAGATGGGATTGATAAATGCCGGAGATACGCTTCCCATCCATCAGAAAGAATTCGAAGGGAAGCGCCCGGCGTGGACCAGCCTCACTCCCGAACAACAGGAAGCATGGATAACCGATATGGCTACCTATGCCGCCATGATTGAAATAATGGACGACGGCATCGGGGAAGTTATTGCCGCTACCAAAGAAAAAGGAATCTACGATAATACTATTTTCCTGTTTATGAGCGATAACGGCGCCACCCGGGAAGGCGGATTTATAGCTCAGCTGCAGGCGGATTTGAGCAATACGCCTTACAGGGATTATAAAGCATTGTGTTTCCAGGGAGGTACAAGTGCTCCCTTCATCGTTACCTATGGCGATCCGCAAAAGAATGTTCTCAAAGGCAAATTCAGCCGGGAGTTCAGCCATATTATTGATGTTATGCCTACTTGCCTGGAAATGGCTTCAGCCAAATATCCCAAACAATTCAACAACAAAAAGTTACATACCACTGAAGGGGAAAGCCTGTTGCCCGCCATCCAAAATAGAAAGCTGGCTTCACGGGATTTATTTTTCGAACACAACACTTCCTGTGCCATCATTTCAGACGGCTGGAAACTGGTACGTGATAATGCCAAACATCCCTGGGAGTTGATTGACCTGACGACTGATCCGTTTGAAGAAAACGACCAGGCAGCCTTGTTCCCGGAGAAAGTAAAAGCTTTAGAAAATAAATGGAACCGATGGGCCGAAGAAAAGCATGTCTTTCCATTTGAATACCGTCCCTGGGGAGAACGCGTCAAGTATTATAAATCGCTCTATCCGAATCAAAGCGGGAAAGAGTAAACGTTACAAAAGTCTCACTATGGCACACTGAAAATCTGTGCTCATCTGTCCGATCTGCGTCATCTGTGTACTATAGTGAGACCTTTTACTATTTATCAAATCCCTTCTTCAATTCTTTTATGGCTGGCAAAGCAAACGAGATCACACCGATCATTCCCACCAGTCCCCCACCGATTATAAATGTATTCCCAATACCGATCGTATCCGCCAGAAATCCGGTACTCAACAAGCCGATCATCGAAGGTAGCAGGCTGACACTCATATAAAACGAGAACACACGTCCCATCACCACCGGATTGATACGTGTCTGTACCACCGTCGTAAAAGAAGCCATATAAAGAGAACCGGATATACCGCCAACCGCCGTCAATACGACAAACAACGGGTAACCTGAAACCGGCAGGATACCAGACAATCCGAACGTAACTCCCAACAGGATATACATCCAGTTTATCAATGAAATCTCATTCAGCTTAAACTTCTTCATCCCCAGAAAAGCACCGCCCAGCAAGGCTCCTATTCCCCAGGCTGCTTCAACCAGACTGATCTGAAAAGCATTTCCTGAATAATGATCCAACGTCATCAACGGAAACAAAACACTGACCGGCATAATAAAGAATGTAGCAATGATAGAAAGGATAAACAACCACGACAATCCGTTTTGTGCACGGACCTCTGTCAAGGCTTCCTTCGCTTCTTTCAAGAGATGTACTTTCTGCGTTTTTTCCGTATTATCCGGATCAGGGATTTTCACAAACAAGAGTGAAGTACATGCCAGAGCCGCACCAATCACATCCAGCAGCAGGATATTCGTCATCTTCATAAAAGAGATGAAAAGCGCAGCCAGGGCCGGCCCGGCAATATTACAGGCAGACTGAATAATCTGGTTGATGCCGGCAATACGAATCAGTTCCGACTTCGGAGCCAGCAAAGGGACCGACGCCTGCATGGCCGGCATGTGAAAAGCCGAACCTACCGAACGCAAAGCCAATAAAATATAAATATGTTCGATCTTCGCTATATCCAGATAGAACAGGACAGCCAGGATCAATGTACAGAAAGCGATAAAGCTATCTGCCAGTATCATCACCCGCTTCCTTTTCCAACGGTCTACAAAGATACCGGTAAACAGTCCCAATACCGATTGCGGAAGCATGGCTGCTATGGCAGCAAAAGCCAGCACTTCTGCCGATTTCGTTTCAAAACTAAGCCATAGGATGATTGCAAAATTAACGATTGAACTGGTCAGGATAGAGAAGAACTGACCGGTCCATATAATGGCGAATACTTTTTTCCAGTTATTCATAACTTCTTTTATAATAGAACAATAATAGATACGGGATTCCCCCACGGTTCCGGGAAATCGACAATATAAACTCAGAAGACAAAAAGGATCTTATCCGTTTATCACACCAAATAAATGATGCCTGATTTAGAAGTTATTGAACACATAAAGATTATTTTATTTTCTGCAAGTATACGAATAAAATATGAATTACCAAACGATGATTAATAACAATGCTGTTTTTTCGCTATACCTCCCAGCATTTCCACCAGCGGTTGGCACAGATATATACGATATACTGGCGTACCTGATAATTGGGGAATTTCCGGCGGGTATCATCGGCATACGAAAGTTTTCGGTACAACAAAACGAAGGCTGCGGGATTCACATCCGACAGCCTTCTACACTAACCCTTAACTTTAACCAATGAAAAACAATAATCTACTTAATTAGTTTTTTAGCGAAGCGATTGCGGCTTCGTAATTCGGTTCGTTGGTAATTTCAGGAACCAGTTCCTCATATACCACCTTGCCTGCTTCGTCGACTACTATCACGCCGCGGGCCAGTAACCCTTTCAGCGGACCATCAACCATCAGCATCCCGTACTTATCTTCAAAGCACGAACAGCGGAATGCAGAAAGTGTAATCACTTTATCAATACCTTCCGTAGTACAGAAGCGTCCGTGCGCAAAAGGCAAATCTTTCGATACAGCCAGCACCACAGTATTTGGCAAAGAAGCAGCTTCTTTGTTGAAACGTCTCACCGAAGCAGCACACACGGCTGTATCCAAACTCGGAAAAACATTGATTACAACGTTCTTTCCTTTCAGTTCTTTCAGTGATAATTCAGATAAGTCACTTTTTACTCCTTTGAAATCGGGAGCCTCTGCTCCGACTGCCGGTAATGTTCCGTTCGTATTTACTTCCAGATTACCTTTAAATGTTATCTTTGCCATCTTTGTAGTATTTTATGTTTTGTTACTAAAAAGCGACGTACAAATATAGGCCGCTTTGTATGACTAAAACAAACGTTAATGAAGAATGTTTTTCCTTTTAACTCTTTTTAATCACTTGCCCTAAGAACTGTTTTTCTATCTTTGCCGCAAAATAGAACGACATGAACTGGTTAATTATTTGCGGACTTATTATTATCATTGTTTTACAAATCTTATTCCGCCCGAAAGAGGATAAATCCGATACACAAAACGAACTGAAACGCTTGCTCGATGAAATGCAACGTTCCTTCGAACGCATTGAAAAGAACTTCCGGGAAGACTTCCGGCTGAACCGCGAAGAGGGCCGTATCGTTGCCCGCGACAACCGGGAAGAACTGACCCGCTCCATGAACGAATTCAGGGAGGCTTTCGACCGGGGCATCGCTTCTTTCAACAACCTCCAACGGGAAAAGTTCGCCAATCTCGACGAACAGCAGCGCCTGCTGGTTGCCAACACCGAAAAGCGCCTGGATGAAATCCGCGTCACGGTAGACGAGAAATTACAGAAGACACTGAACGACCGCATCGGCCAGTCTTTCCGCCTCGTTACCGAACAACTGGAAAGCGTGCAGAAAGGTTTAGGGGAAATGCAGACGCTGGCGCAGGACGTAGGCGGCCTGAAACGGGTACTGAGCAATGTGAAAACACGAGGAAACATCGGAGAAATACAACTGAGCATGTTGCTGGAACAAATACTGGCACCGGAACAATACGAAGCGAACGTACACACCCGCAAAGGTTCGGACGCGGTCGTGGAATTTGCCGTCAAGCTCCCGGGGCGCGACGATATCCGCGAATACGTTTACCTCCCCATCGACGCCAAATTTCCCAAAGATATTTATGAACAATTGTTGGACGCTTACGACAATGCCGACCCGCAGGCTATCGAAACGGCAGGCAAGCTGCTCGAAACAACCATCAAAAAGATGGCTAAAGACATTTCCGACAAATACCTGGCTCCCCCCGCGACGACCGATTTCGGTATTATGTTCCTTCCCTTCGAAGGCATTTATGCAGAAGTAGTGCGCCGCTCCGCCCTGCTGGATGAATTGCAACGGACCTATAAGGTTGTCGTAACCGGACCTACCACCCTTGCCGCTATCCTGAACAGCCTGCAAATGGGTTTCCGCACACTGGCCATCCAAAAACATTCCGGTGAAGTATGGACCATACTCGGTGCGGTAAAGAAAGAGTTCGAAAAAGTAGGCGGCATGCTGGAAAAAGCGCAGAAGAACCTGCAAACGGCCAGCGGCCAGATAGAAGAAGTGCTCGGAACCCGTACCCGCGCCATCCAACGCAAGCTGAAAGACGTAGACACCCTGAGCGGCCGCGAAGCCCGTGCAATCATACCGGAATTGGGACCATTGACGGAAGAAGAGGAAGAATCATAAAAAATACCTATCTTTGCTACCTCAACAGAATGGATATATGAAGAATGATGGCTTTACTTTCCGCAAGCGGCTACGGAGTTTCCGGTATGCGTTCAACGGGATACGTTTGTTGATCACGAAAGAACATAATGCCTGGATACATTGTTTTGCAGCTGTATGCGTGGTGATTGCCGGTGTTCTTCTTGGGTTGTCGCGCATGGAATGGGTAGCTGTCGTAATCGTGATCGGCGCCGTGCTGGCAGCCGAAGCCGTCAACTCAGCGCTGGAAGCTATTGCCGACTTTGTATCGCCCGAATATAGCGAAGCAATCAAACGGACCAAAGACCTGGCAGCCGGAGCCGTATTGTTAATGGCTATTGCCGCCGCAATAGTAGGCGGAATCATCTTTTTTCCCAAGCTGATTGCTTTATGTTGAATCCGTACGTTTTAAACAAATCCGAACATTTTAAACAAAACAGAACAAACAACAGTTATTTCAAATATTCACTATTAATTTTAATTACACATAACAATGAAACTTCCCGAAGACCCGACGATGCTTTTCAGCGTAGTTAACATGAAACTGCGCGACAAATATGCATCCCTTGATGAATTATGCCGTAAGATGGACGTAGACAAAGACATGCTTGTCCATAAACTTGCCGTTGCCGGCTTTGAATACAGTGCTGAAAACAATAAGTTCTGGTAACTTCCGTTTCTACTTTGCATCAACAAAGAAAATATGAAACGAACAACCTATCTTTTTACCTTTCTTCTGGCATTCATGGTCTGTTTCAACAGCCATGCACAAGAGGTCAAACTAAGCAGTAGCCGTAATGCCGTCCGTAAATCGGGCGACGTGCTGGCCTGCCTTACTCCTGCTGCGAGCCTGGCAACTGTGCTGATCCTTCAGGACTGGCAGGGATTGAAACAGGGTGCACTGGCCGGTGTAAGTACGGTCGGCATGACCTATGCGCTGAAGTACCTGGTAAAGAAAGAACGTCCCGACGGCAGCGACAACCATTCGTTTCCTTCCATGCACACCTCCGTATCGTTTACGGGCGCTGCTTTTATCCAGCGCCGTTACGGTTGGAAATGGGGTATCCCGGCGTATGCCGTAGCGACCTATGTGGGATGGAGCCGTACGTATGCCAAGAAGCACGACTGGTGGGATGTGGCCGCCGGAGCCGCCATGGGTATCGGCAGTGCCTATATCTTCACCCGTCCGTTTGCCCAAAAGCACAACCTGACCCTCAGTCCGCTGGCCGGTGACAAACATTTCGGCATTTATGCTTCCATGACCTTCTAAGCATAACAGACATAACGGAAAAGAAAAAAGCAGCCCGGACGTGTACTCGCTACAAATCCGGGCTTAATTACAAGTCTATATGTGACTAACTCAATATTCCATGAAGTTTAATCATTCGTAATGTAAAGCATCTGCCGGTTGCAGCTGTGCCGCCTCGTTCGCCGGATACCAGATACCGGCAATAATCATCCCTGCGACCAGCAGGAAAGTAACCAGCATCCCTCCCGTAAAACGCAGGAAGCCGTTATCCATCAGGTTCGAATCAATCAGATTGGCAAAAGCAATATTCAGACAGATGACAACGGCCGGAATAAACGCAAGCGTCAGCAACACAAGCCCTTCGCCCAACACCGTCATCCTCAACTGCCCCCGGGTAGCCCCTAATGCCATCCGAAGTCCCATTTCCCCCTGCCGCTGACGGGTACGGAACCAGAAAGTACCGACAATCCCCAAAAAGATATTCACCAGCAGGAAAAGCAGGATAGACAAGCGCGTTTTCATCTCCCCTTTTCCATCCCGCAAGGCATCTTCCCTTATATTGGAAAGCGGGATAATATTCTGAAGGTAGAGGTTACCGATCTCTACCTGGTCACTCTTCTCCTGCATAAATGTATCGGCAAAGTTCCTGTCGGCTTCCGGTTTAACCCGCACGGAGACTTCCATCCAGGGTAACATCTCTGCCGAGACGGTCTTTACCTCCGCCTCACTCTGATTAATATAGATTCTTGCTCCCACCTTGCCAAATTCCGACCGGCGGACCTCCTGGCTAATTCCACCAATGGTCATCGTTCCGGAATTATTATTTGTATAAACAGTCTGTTTTACTGCGTCCTTTACACTTTTCTCCGGAAAAAGCCTCTCTGCCACATCCCGGGTTATAATAACCTTCATACCGCCTATCCCATCTTTCAGTTCTTCAGGATTTCCGGAAATAGCAGAACCGATACGATACACATCGAAATACTCCGGAGTAACAAACTGGATACGGCAGGAAACAGCATCCGAAAGCGTATCCCGGCGAAGAGGCTGGTAATTATCCATGCTATTATAAGGAACGCCAAACCTGGATAAAGCCACTTCTTCAACGCCCGGCATCCTGCGTATGCGCTCCATCGCCTCCCACAAATCTTCACCGGCTTTGGCGGGATGTTCTCCAGGTGTCAGATACCCTTCGGCCCCCTCTTCCCGGGCGTTAAACTCAAACTTATAGGTATGATCGAGGTCGAAACCGACCGGCGCACTGAACGTACATAATACAACCAGCAAATAATCCACAATATACCACAGGCAAACCGTCACAAGCAACAATTCCCCCAACAACCAGCTATTACTTTTCCGCTGGTTCCATATTAATTTAATGATATGTTTGATCATCTTCGTACTATTTTAACGGTTTAGTTTTCATTCAAAGCCTCTATCACCTCTTTGCGCGACATCCGGTAAGCAGGTATTCCGGCAGACAGCAGGTTCAGTATCAGGCAAAACAGAAAAGCATAGAGGAATATCACCGGATTAAGCAACTCAGAGACAGACAACATCGGTGTCCCTCCAAACACGGAAGAGATGGAACCGAAGCTATTACTCAGCAACCAGGTTCTCAACAAGAAGATGCCAATGTAAGAGAAGAGCAGTCCGACCACCCCTCCCAGCAGGGTCAGAAACAGATTCTCCGACAGTATCTGCACCAGCAACCTGCCTTTGGTCGCTCCGAACGCCTTGCGTATACCTATCTCCGGCAGGCGGCTGCGCATCCGCGACAAGGTCATGCCGGAAAGATTGATTGCCGGCACCAACAGCAGAATCACAATAATCAGCAGATACTGCACGATCGTTCTTGTCTTGTCAGGTCCGATAGCCCTCACTCCTTTAATCTCCAATTCTAGTTGCGTATCCGGTTGATCGTATAATACGAGCTTATAATCCTTCAACGAACTGTTATATTGTGCTTGCAGGTTGCTTATTTCTTTCCTGATCGGATCGAAATCGGATGCCGAACGGGCCAGGATAATCACCTGGAACCATCCCGTTATATTCTCCGCCCAGGAATCATCGCTCAAATCGGCAGCCGAAGCCGTATAAGGAATCCACGCCTCCGCATATGCAGCTTTGGCAATCGTCGAAATATCCTTTACCACCCCGCCGACCGTGTAAGGCTTATAAGCGATCATAATCGTTTTGCCGGCAGCATCGGCCGTGCCATATAACCGTCGGGCGGTCGACTCGCTGATGACTACCTTCTTTATACCCGAAGCCACTTCCTCTTTCGTATAAGGACTGCCGGATATGAATTCGAAGTTGAAGACTTTCCAGAATACATCGTCGGTAAACATCATCAGGCAATCTTTCTTCTCCTTCCCACCCGGCAAAGATGCCAGCAGGCTACGGCAGGGAGAGATAAACGACACTGCCTCGGGTGTCTTCAACGGCAGGAAACACTCCTTGATCGTACGCAGGGAAAGATAACCGTTCCCGTACTGCTCCCCTTTATAGGTCCGTCCGCCCCACCGCACATACATCGTCCGGTCGCGGTTATCCTCGGGAGAATAGTTTTTGACACGTACCTGATACGTGATCACCATCACCATGATCAGGCAGATAGCCAATGCCGTTCCCAGGATAGAGATCAAGGCCAGGAGTTTGTTCTCCTTCAGCATGGCAAGTGCTTGTTTTAAATAGATCTTATACATAATGTCAGTATTTGTTTATTCGTAATGCAAGGCTTCCGCCGGTTCAAGACGGGACGCCTTACGGGACGGATACCAGATAGCCAGTGTGATGATTACGGCCAGTAACAGCCACGTCAGCAGGCTGACAAGCAACAGGCGGCCGACAGTCACCTCCATCACCTCCGTACTCAGCAGGCCGGCAAAAGCCACGTTCACACAAATCAGCAAGGCGGGTACGGCGGTTATGGTTAGTATCATCAATCCTTCGCCGATAAGCAACTGTTGCAAGCGGCGGCGACTGGAACCGACGGCCATGCGAAGCCCCAACTCGTTACGGCGGCGGTTCACACGGAACCAGAACGTTCCGATCACAGCCAGGAAGACATTGATCAGTAAGAAAATGTTGATCGCAATGTCCAGCTTTCCCCCGTTCGTATTCATCGAAGTCTCCAGATAATGGGTGCGTACATCGGGGTAATATTGTACGTTAGCCAGCCAGAAATTGCCTGCCGCCAGCCGGTGTTTCATCTCTTTCTTAAAACGAACGGCATATTCGGAAGCACTCTCCGACGCCGCATTCGGACGGACACGGAAACAGATCTGCATCTTCCCCAGCTCCTGTTCACTCATCCGCAGGATACTCCGTTCCTTCATCTCTTTAAAGACAATCGAAGACGGCTGGCTAAACTCTTCCCGTTTAATGGCTTCCGTCACCCCCTTCACACGGTAACGCAGGGTGTCATCCTGAATAATAAGCAACTCCCGGCCGTCCACCTGGGTCGAACTGAAACATTTCATTGCCATCGGCTCACTGAGCAGGATACCTTCCTGAATAGCGGAAGCCAGTTCGTCCGGCGAACCGCCATCAGCCGTATGTATATCGAACACACAGAAATAACCGGGCGTAACACTGAAGTCGAGAGCAGTACGGAAAAGAGAGTCTTTCTCCTGAAAATAAGTATCCGAGTTGGACATATAGGTATAAGGCATCGAAGCCTCGTTCGCCAGGCCTACCATCTGTACATCGGGATGCGTCTCCAGCTGGCGGATGATACGCATGAAATCCTCTCCCGCCCCCTGGCTTCCCTGTTCGTAGGCAATATAGGAGGCACTGGTGGAAGGGCGCACGGCCAGCGTCACCTTATATACATTCTCAAACGAGTATCCCATCGGTTGCGTCTGTGTGATCCGGCTCATCGTCATCCGGTCGACGGCGTACCAGAGCAGTACGAAGACAACAAGCAGTTCTATAAACACCCAGGTATTGCTGCGGCGTTGCGTCTTGATCAGTTTCAGTATATGTAACAGCATAGCTTATCTCTTTAATTGTGGTTTAATGACTCAGTTATATTCACACGGATCGCACGCCAGGCAGGGATCATCGACGACATCAGGTTCAGCAGGAAGCAGACCAGAAACGCATAGCCGAACACCGCCGGACTCAGCAGCATCCCGAAGGTCAGTTCCGTCTGCACACTGCCTTGTACCATCGCAATGATACCCGGTGCAAGCAGCAACTGCTGGAAAAGTGCCACCATCCCATACGAGACCAGCAACCCGACCAATCCGCCCGGCAACATCAGCAACAGGTTTTCTATCAGTATCTGTGTCAGCAGCCGGTTCTTACGCGCCCCGAAAGCCTTCCGCACCCCCAGCTCGGAGATGCGGTCCTGCATCCGTGAAGCGTTCAGGCCGGACAGGTTCAGTGCCGGAATCAGCAGGAAAAGAAGGATCAGAAACAGAAGCATCAGGTAAACCGCCGTCACGGAGCCGCCCATTACGAACTGACGGATCACATGTGTCAGATGCGTCTCCACCCCGTTCATCATACTGATCTTGCCGTCGGCCAGGGTCGTATTATAGCGGTCGATCAACTCTTCCAGTTCCCGGCTCACCTTGTCGATCCCCATTCCGTCGGCAGGCAGAATACAGACCGTCAGCAGACCCACCGACACATCGCGTTCGTCGGTAGCCTCCATAACCAGCGGCATGGAAGTATAAGGCACCCACATATCGGCATAAACAGACGGTGTCACGGCAGAAACATCTTTCACCACGCCGCTGACGGAATATTCCGTATCATCCAGCAGGATGCTTTTCCCCGTCACGCCGGTCGTTGTCGAAAAGATACGGCGTGCCAGCGATTCGGAAACGACCACGCGGGGGAAACCCGACTGGAACTCCTCCTCGCTGAACAGTTTCCCTTCGACAAAGGAAAAAGAGAAGAGGCGCCAGAAGCTATTGTTCGTCCCCATCATCTGCACTTTCTGCGGGTCGTCTCCCCCGGGAATCTGCACATAGGTATCGCCATAAAGCAGGCTGGTAATGGCAGTATTGGTCATAATCGCCACCTCCTTCGCCGACTTCAGCGGCATCAGGCATTCTTTGGCGGAACGGATGCCCCAAAAGAAATTGCTGTTCCCTTTCCCCCGTTCATATTTCACCTGGTCGATATAAAGGTATTTGCTGCGGTGCACTTCAGGCATGATGTCGGCGGTACGGATATGATACACGATCGCTATCACCATCACCATCGAAATGGCAAGTCCCGTCCCGATGATATACACCCCGCTGTAGAAGCAGTTTTGCCTCATCAGGTTCCAGGCTTGTTTGAAGTATTGTTTGTACATGATACGGTTTTATTTGTTATGCCGGACTAAAAGCAAATGCCGTGCCACAAATATAACCCGTTGATAATAAGCAGAAAGTATAAAACAGATAGTGTTCGATACTGAACAGTCATCACAGTATCGAACACTACATATATATCCGGCAAACAAACGGCCGGGATTCCTATCCCCTATTCATAATGCAGTGCCTCAGCCGGCTCGATCTTTGCCGAGCGGCGTGCCGGATACCAGGTAGCGAGCAGGATGACCGGCAGCAATAATAACAGCGACAGCGCAACGTCCAACAGGAAACGCCCCGCTGTCAGGTCCATGTTCTCCGTAGCGAGCAAATCCATCCGGTAGATATTCAGGCAAACCAGCAGGGCAGGCACGAATGCGACGGCAAACAGGCAGACGCTTTCCCACAGCAGCCACTGTTGTATTTTCCTCCGCGAAGCTCCCAAAGCCATCCGCAGGCCAAGCTCCTCCCGGCGGTATTCGATGCGGAACCAGAACGTGCCGATTACCCCTAAAAACAGGTTCAGCAGGAAAAAGACAGTCAGCAGGACACGGTATTGTATCGTTTCCGAAATCTTATGCATGTCGAGCAGATTCTGCCGCACCTGGCTGAACGGCACGATCGAGGAGAAAGAATAATTCCCCGCATCCATCTGCATCCAATCCTTAAAGGAGGCTTCGAAGGCCTGCCTGTCCGCGTTCGAACGGAGGCGGAAACAAATACCTATACGGCTGAAAAGCCGGTTTTCAGACATCCGACCCCAGCTATTTTCCGGCATCAGGCTGATTATTACAGGGAAAGGACGCGTATACTCATGCTGCTTCATATCAGGCAATACGGCCATGACGACTGATCCGATCGAATCTTTCTCATCCCAATATACTCTCTTTCCGGCAGGCGAAATATCGCCGGGGAACAACCGACGGGCGCCAAGCCGGGTAAGAATCACTTTCTCCCCCAGCCTTTCGCCCAGTTCCTGCGGCGTCTCCCCATTGAGCCCGTAGAGGCGGAAAACACGGAAATAGTCTTTGGTTACGTGATAGACATTTACAGCAGTCTTCAGGGTATCGTTCCACAAAGTCGTAGAGGAACTTCCGCCGTAATACGGATAATAATACTGACCAAGGCAAAGACATTCAATGTCCGGATGGTTGCGGATGCGGTCGACGATACGCTGGAAGTTACGTGAAGGTTCTTCACTGCCCTCTTCGTAAGCGATAAACGAGGGACTACTGGTAGGGGTCATGGAGAGTTTGACCAGATAGGTATCGGTAATGTCGGCACCAACAGGGGTACGCGCTGTCAGATAAAGTACGGAAAAGAAATCGACCAGCACCCATATCAGGATGAAGATGAGGAACAGTTCGAGAACGATCCAGCCGTTACTGCGCCGCTGGTTATATATCAGTTTAAATAAATGACTTGTCATAACTTATTTATTTATCATTAATAGCCTTTACAATAGAAACACGCGTAGAAAGCCATGCCGGCAACAAGGCGGACAGCAGGTTCAACAACAAACAGAACCCGAAGGTGATAAAGAACACCGGAAGATTCAGCAACATGCCGGGCGAAAGACTCACCTCGCCAGTCATCTGTTCGACGCCAAACAACAGGTTGCGCAGCAGAAACACCAGCAGGAAAGAGAACAGCAAGCCTACTATTCCCCCCAGGAACGTGTAAAGGAAATTTTCGGTCAGCACCTGCACGATCAGCGTCGCGCGGCTTGCCCCGAAGGCCTTGCGCAATCCCAGTTCGGGAATCCGCTTCACCATGTCGGAGGAAGAAAGCCCCGAGAGGTTGACGGCAGGGACAAGGAGGAAGATGCACAGTAGCAATCCGTATTGCATCAGTTGCTTCGAAGGCGATGTGCGCCAGTCGAGCTCCGAGAGGATGAAAGTGCGCCATGTCCGCACATCGCCCCTTTCATTGGCAATATATTCCCAGTCTTTCAGCGTCGTGTTATAGCGTTTGCGGTTCTGGTCTATCTCTTTCCGGAGCGCAGGCAGATCGTCGATGCTCCGGCAACGGATGCAGAGTTCAAGCCTTCCGAGTACGCCTTCCGCCCCATCGGAGATCATCAGTTCGGGATATAAAGTGAAAGGAACCCAAGCATCGGCACAGGTGATTGTATTGACGGCGGAGATATCGCGGACCACGCCTGCAACGGTATACTCGACATCGTTCAACAGGACGCCCTGCCCCGCTACGTCCGCCTTGCCAAATAGCTGCCGTGCCCTCGTCTCGCTCAGGACGATACGGCGCAGCCCGCTTTCAAAATCAATCGGCGTATAAGGTCTCCCGTCGATAAAGGTAAAACGAAACATCTGCCAGTAGGCGGCATCGGTTCCCGACAGGTTGATTTCAAACTTGTCTTTTCCGCCGGGAATGCGCAGTTGCATCTCACCGACATTGTAAGTGAATATTCCCGGCCTGATATAGGCGCTGACCAGCTCCGGAGTCCGGAGGGGATAGTAGACCTCGCGGACGGTCTTGAACGACAGGTTGCCTGTCCAGTTGCTCTGCCCGTCTTTGGAGACCGATGTCGCCGCATCGAGGAGGCAGAGGCGCCCGCGGTTCACCTCCGGAGCAATGTCGGCGGTACGGATATAATACACGATAGCCATCATCATGACCATCGAGATTGCCAAAGCCGTCCCCAGAATATACACGAAACTGAAGAAACGATTCTGTTTCATCAGATTCAAAGCCTGTATGAGATATTGTCTGAACATATTACTTATCTTTGTCGTTTAACATTAATCTATGTGTGTTATGGATAAAGAGCTACCTAAATCAAAAATGACCGTTAAACCCGGCAAACTATTCGTTAAACTGAGTAAAAGCCAACTTCCCGGCCAGGAACCGTTCTTTAGAGGGACACTTCCCAACCATCCGAGCCTGACACTCGACGATATCGCCGAACGGGCCGTCAGAAACCGCAGTTCCTATTCGCACGGAACGCTCATCGCCTCTTTCAACACCATGCTGGAAGAGATATACGGGGCGATTGAAGACGGCTTCAACGTCGACTTCGGCCTGGGGCGGACGGAACTGACCGTCGGCGGCCGCTTCAAGACCGAATTTGAAAAGTTCGACCGCGAACGGCATGCCATCCGTATCAACCTGCGTCCTTCACCACGCCTCAACCAGCTGGCCGACTGGTTCCCCGCAGAGGTTATCCAGTTCTTCCCGAACGCCCCCCTTCCCAACGAAGTCAGCATCCACAACGACCGTTACCTCAACCAGGAAGGCCGGGAGTTTTGCGTCATCCCTGCCGGCTATACCCTTCCGCTCTTTATCCACGGCAAGCGGCTGAAAGTGATGGGCGACCATCCCGATGTCGGGATCGTCATCCGCCAGGAAGAAGGCGAAAAAAAGTATTTTATCGAACCTCGCATGGTCTTCATCAACGAATCTCCCAGCCTTGCCTTTCTGCCTCCCGAGCCGTTGACACCGGGCAGGTGGGTGGTGGAGGTGTGGAGCCAGTACAATGCCAGTTATCGCCTCTATAAGGTGCCTCGGATGGGGATGGTTACCCTTACCGTCTCCGCTACTACCGCATCGGGATGCGGTGACTAACTGCACCGGGGTGCGGCTATCATCCGCATCAGGGTGCGGCACTCAACAGCATCGGGGTGCGGTAGCATCCTACCTTAGGCTATCCGTTACCCTCGCTAACGGGAAGAGGGACGGTCCCAGTGAAGGGAGGGAAGGCATTTGCCCGGGCTATAACACACCCCCTGCCCCCTCTCGAGAGGGGAAAAGTTACCATCAGCATCAGAAAGAACACTTGAGAGAGCCTGCTTAACTACCGGTATCGGCCATCCTAAGAGAACGCTTTGCGTTCTTGGAAAGGCCTCAGCGGGTGAGCGTAAAGCGAAGGTGGAAGACGGAGCGCCCGGAGGCTGTGCTGTTTGAGCGAAGCGAGTTCACAGACGACAGCGTAGTCTTTCACCGGAGTAGCGAAGCCGGTGCAGCCTTGATCTTTTGGTTACTTTTCTATCAAGAGAAAAGTAACAATCCTATTGAACTTGTCTGCCGTCGAAGAAGCGCACCGTGCGACTCGTCTGCTGTGCCTGCGCTTCGTTGTGGGTTACCATCACGATGGTGCGACCGTCTTCCTTATTCAGGCGGTGGAGGATGTCCATGACCTCGATACCCATCTTTGAATCCAGGTTACCGGTCGGCTCATCCGCCAGGATAATCTCGGGGTTCCCAACGATGGCACGGGCGATGGCTACACGCTGGCACTGACCACCGGACAACTGTGTCGGGAAGTGGCGCATGCGGTGGCTCAGGCCTACCTTTTCGAGAACGGCTTCGGCAGCCTTGCGGCGTTCGGAAGAAGAGACGTTACGGTAGAGCAGCGGGAGTTCTACGTTATCCAGTACGTTCAGCGAATTGATCAGGTGGAAGGACTGGAAGACGAAACCGAGTGTCTTGTTACGGAAGGCGGCCAGTTGTTTGTCGTTCATACTGACCGTATTGGTTCCGGCGATCTCGACCGTACCGGCTGTCGGGGCGTCCAACAGTCCGATGATGTTCAGCAAGGTGGACTTTCCGCAACCGGAGGGGCCCATGATACTCAGAAATTCGCCTTTCTGGATATCCAGGTTCACATTCTCCAAAGCTACTGTTTCGATCTCCTTCGTACGGTAGATCTTTTCGAGGTTTGTTAATTTGATCATGATGTTTGATATTTAATTGTTACTATTAATTCATTTATTATATAATTGTTATTGATGTATCGTATTTTATCAAATGTGAACTATTCAGATTATCGACCGGTTGTACCTGGCTCCCCTCTCGAGAGGGGGAAGGGGGTGTGTTATAGTTTCGCCCTATAACTAGCTTTAACACACCCCTTATCCCCTCTCGAGAGGGGAATTGGTTACTCCCGGCACTATAAACAGATAGTCCAATTATTTCTATACTCACCATACTGTACTTATTTATTCATAATGCAACGCCTCCGCCGGTTTCATCTGTACCGCCTTGTGCATCGGGAACCAGATGCCGAGGCTGATCATACCCGCCATCAGCAGATAGGCCCCTCCGAAGGTGACCGCGAAACGCCACCAGGTATAGGGGAGACGATAGGTGTCGGGCATATCGAAGTAAAGCATATTTAGTATGAATACCAACACAAAGGGAATCGTGAGAGCCAGCAGTACAAGCCCTTCGAGGTTCATCAGCCGGCTGAGCTGACGGCGGTTCGATCCCAGGGCGATGCGCAATCCCATCTCCCCCTGCCGTGCCTGCGTACGCAACCAGAAGGTTCCGATGATGCCGAAGAAGACGTTGATCAGCATGAAGCCCACCAGGGCGATCTTCTTCTTCATATTGTCTTCGCGGTCTTTCAGCCTGTCGGCACGCATATCGGATAGCGGCTCCAGACTGGAAACGTAGACATTGTTCACCAGCAACCGGTCACCCATCCCTTGCAGGAACGCCTCCATCTTTTCGGGCGGGAAGCCGGGACTCATGCGGATAAGGACATCTATGGTCACTTGCCACATTTCCGCTACGTCGATCATCGCGGAAGGCGATACGATCTCATAGAAGTACGGGGCACTCTTTTCATACTCTGTAGAACGACGGGGATTACTTATTCCGACCAGAGGAAGACGCTCGCCATCTTCTCCGTCAAACTGGAAAGAATCTCCCATACCACCGCCTTCAAGGAATTGCTCCTCCAGGTCGGCACTGATTGCGATGCCTGTACGTGTCCCGACGACGGAACGGAGCGGAGCACCGGCCTTATCGGTTATACGCAACACATCGAAATACTCCGGGGTGACAGTGCAATACGTATAGTTGCGAGCCTGAACCGTCGTGTCGGCACCGACGGGTACCAGCAACGTCGACATTCTACTCAGGGAATAAGGGCTACCGGCACCAGCCAGACAAACTTCGTCCACTTCGGGAGCCTGGCGCAGGTTGTCTACCAGGCGGAACATGTCCTCTCCGAGGCGGGTTGCTTGCTCCTGTTCGTCCACGTAACCCGGCATACCCGGCTGAAGTACTCCCAGTTGTATCTTGTAGGTGTTCCTTATATCGAAACCAAGTGGAGAATGGTAGGTGTACTGGTCTACCAGCATCGAATCCATCATCACCCAGAGGATTGCTACCACGACCAACAGTTCGGCAAATATCCAGCCGTTACTGCGGCGCTGGTTCCATATTATCTTTAGTATATGCTTAATCATTATACATTATATTACATGTTTATTATTCATCCCCTTTCAAGGCCCTGGTTATGGGTTGCTGCGAAATGCGCAGGGCCGGTATGCCGACAGATAGCAGGTTGAGCAACAGGCAAAACAGCAGGGCGACAAGGAAGATTCCCGGCTGAAACAACATATCCGTATGGAGCACTGTCTCTGCATCCTTCAAAAGGAAGTCTTTGCAAACCGGCAACAAGAGAAGCGATAAGACCAGTCCTATTACTCCTCCCAAAAGGGTGATAAGTCCGTTCTCACAGAGCAACTGGCTGAACAAAATGCCCCGGGTGGCACCGAATGCTTTACGGAGCCCCATCTCGCTACGGCGTTTCTGCACGGCCGATTGTGTCACACCGGTCAGGTTCAATGCGGGAACAAGAAGAAGCAAAAGAAGCAGGCCACCCGTCTCAAGCAGGTAATCTTTCAGGGCTATCTTCCTCCAGCCTGACGAACCCATTGCCTTGTCGAAGCGGGTTATCGGATTCTCCAGGAAGCTGATCTTACAATCTTGCTTTGCCGTATTGTAGCGGTCGCGTTGCTGTTCTATTTCCCGGCGGATGGCGTCGAAGTCTCCTTTGTCATGAGCCAGCAGGGTTATTTTAAAAGCGCCGCCCATACCTTCCATCTGGGTCAGGCCAAGCATCATTTGATTGAGCGTATAGGGTGCCCATACATCGCCAAAAGAGGTGTCGGCGGCACGACTAACGTCTTTTACTACACCGCAGATCGTGCAGGGCATCTGCTCGAGAATGATTGGCTTACCTACCACATCAGTGCTTCCGTACAGGGTGCGGGCCACGCTTTCACTAACAACTACCCGGGGAATGGCCGAGGTGAAATCGGCATCGGTAAATGGTTTACCTTCCAGGAAACGAAAGTCGTATATCTTCCAGAATGCAGGGTCGGAATACATGATATCATAGGAATTATACATGCGCTTACCAGGAAGCGACAGTGGAGCCGGGAAACTGAACCAGGCGGAAACTGCTTCGGGTTTCTTCAACGTGTAAAAGCATTCACGGACAGCTTCCTGAGACATAAAGCCGTTGTAGCGTCTGTTAGCGGAACACTCCACCTGAGTCCCGTCCTCGATGTAGAGCATACGATTACGGTTTGTTTCGGGTGAGAAACTGGCGGATTGTATCTGGAAGACCAGACAAACAACCATGATCATGGCTATCGAAAGAGCCGTGCCGAGTATGGAGATCAGGCTGATGAGGCGGTTCTCACGCAGCATGTTCAGGGCTTGTTTGAGGTATTGTTTGAACATATTGTTGTTGTTTATGTTAGGGCGGTTCGCGAACCGCCCGTACGGGACGTTATTTTATTTTAAGTTTGTTCTTATCCTTATAGCTTGCCATGTCGGAGACTACTACCTGGTCGCCGGGTTGCAGGCCGCTGATCACTTCCACGTATTCGTAGTTGCTGTCGCCCAGCTGCACCTTGCGCTTCAAGAGTTGATCGCCGTTGACCACAAAGACGTCGTATTCACCTTTGCCGACATAATAAGAGGCGTTGGCGATGCGCATGACGTCATCCTTGACAGCGTTCATGACATACACGTCGGTCTTAAGGCCGGAGCGGAGGCGGCGGTGGTTGTCTTCTTCCAGTTGGACAGTGAAGGAGATGACGCCGTTCTTCGACAGCGGGGTGACGTCGCTGACGGTGCCCTCCAGTTTGTCGCTGCCGATCTTGACAACGGCTTTGCTGCCGGCGGCGATGCGGTCGCCATAAGTGTCGGCTATCTCACCTTCGATCTTGAAATGTGAGAGGTCGGAGACGATGGCGATCTTGGTGCCTTCGCTTACCTGGGCACCGATCTCGTTGTTCACGTAGGTCAGGATCGCCTTGCGGGGGGAGCGGACCTGGGCATCGTCGAGCGTGCGCTTGGTTTCGGCAAGGCTTTTGCGGAAAATGTTGAGTTCGAGTTCCTTTACTTTCAGGTCGGCTTCGGCAAGGGCCTGTTCGTTGATGTATTTTTGTTCGTCTTCCTTGAGTTTTAGCTGGCTGACGTTGTAGTCGAGTTCTACCTGGCGTACTTTGTCGGTGGTGCCGGCGCCGAGGCTGTCGAGGTAGCGTTCGTTACGCAGTTCGACGGCTTTGCGGTCAAGTTCCATGCGGGAGACTTTCAGATTCATCTCCATTTCGGAGAGTTTGCTATGGCCGGTGACACGGAGTTTTTCCAGTTCGAGTTGTTTCATCTGTTGCTCGTCCAGTTTCTTCTTATATTCCGTTTCGGCGCTTTGCAGGTCGAGTTTGAGGATCGGTGTTCCTACATCGACAGAGTCGCCGCCTTTTTTATATATCTCGACGATACGGGTGTTGATAGGGGAATTGATGATCTCTTCGAAAGCGGGTATCACCTTGCCGGAGGCACTGACCGATACTTCGATGACGCCCTGGTCGACGGTGGATATAGTCAGGTCTTTACGGTTCAGGCTGGTTTGCAGGAAAGAAATGATCACGGCAATGACGAGCACGGCCGCTCCCACGCCTCCCCCGATCTTTATGATTTGTTTGCGTTGTTCTTTTCTTCGAACTTCTTTTGATATCTCTCTGTCCATATTTAGTATTGTTTTTATTTTCCACCACAGTAGAGGCAAACTCCGTGCCAAAAAGCTAAACCACTGATATTGTGAGCCTACTATAAAACAAACAGTGTTCAATATCGGACAGTGTGTTCGGTTTTACAGAAAACATTCCGGCTCTCCGCGTTGTTCTTTATCGACAAAGAAGGTAAAACACTTATTAATCGCTAAAACAAGAAAGATATGAGTACCAGATCTATTATTTTATCGCTTTTCGTCGCCCTGGGGTTCGTCCTCACCGGTTGCGACAATAATGATGACAATCACAAAAATGCCATCGAACCGACTGAGCCGGTAATGCAGGCTTTCAATAAGAAATATCCCGACGCCTCCAACCCGCTCTTTACAATTGAAGGGAATTATTATGTAGCCGAGTTCACGAACAATGGTATTTCGACCGAGGCATGGCTCACCGAACAGGGCAAGTGGATGATGGATAAGGCAGATACACCTTTCAACCAACTCCCGGAGGCGGTGACCGGTGCGTTCAATAATGGCCTTTATGCAGGTTGGAAAGTGGATGATTCTTATACGATCAACCGGGATAGCATGGCTGTCGTCTATAAGATTAATGCCGAAAAGGGGAACAGCGACATGGACCTGTATTATTCGCAATACGGCAACCTGATCAAGGCGGTGAACGACGAAGGGAACGAAGATGCCCCGATCGTGATCCCGGCAGAAGTGCATACGTTGATGAACCTTACTTTCGCAACCTGCGACCTGCTGGATATACAGAGCAACAGCGAAGGATACATCCTGAATATGCTGGACGGAAAAGTTTATAAGATCGCCCAACTGAATAAGGATTACCGGTGGCAGAGTACCACATACCAGATAGCCGAACAGGAGGTACCGGAGGTTATCATGGCTGCCTTCCAGTCCACAGGCTATGCCGAAGATACAATCGAAGCAATCACAGTAAAGATCGAGATTGCGGGAACATTCTACACCTTCACCGTCGATCATAACGGACAAAGCACAGATGTCACATTCGATGCGATGGGGAATGTTGTTGGATGAAACATTGCTAGAAATAATTGAGCTATCCAACTGTCAAAGTGACTCATCTGTTACAGGTTCATTTGCCGTCTGCTTTAGCTGACGGTTTATAAGCAGGTTCTTTTTTTGGCTTTAGCCACATTTCTCTCAGATAGAAAGCTTTAAGAAATGGGACTAAAGTCCAAAGAGATAGATTCTTTACTAGTCCGTCAGCTAAAGCAGACGGCAAATAGACCTGTAATAGTCAAGTGAGGTTGATGACAGGATAGTTCACATCTGATAAGAAACGAATCTCCCTAAAAAAAATCCCCTTGGCACTTCAAACATGCCAAAGGGATTCTTGTTTCTATTATATCAATAAATATATACTGACTGATCAACACTTACCGGCTTATCAACTCGATCCGTGCACTCTTGACACCCGGGGAGGATGCTTCAAAGTAAATCGTTCCCGGTGTTTCTTCCGTTTGTACGATGGCTGTCAGCTGGCCGCTGAACAGTTTCATCTGCGGGGCCTGGAAGGATTCGAGGCTGGCGGGGTTACCGTTGGCTGCCGCCTTGTAGGTTCCGTTGCCACGTACGTTGAACTTGATCTGGTTGGTGGCATCCGGGCAAAGGTTTCCGTTCTTGTCAACCACTCTTACGTTGATGAAAGAGAGGTCTTTGCCATCGGCTGTCAGGTTAGTACGGTCGGCAGACAGTTCGATATGGTGAGGCTTGCCGGCTGTGTGTACTTCCTCTTCGGCTACGGCGTTGCCATCCTTATCGTAGGCTACCACTTTCAATGTTCCCGGCTCGTATTTAGTATCCATCCACATCAGACGGTAACGTTTCTGACGTTCGAAACTCTTCTGAGCGGCTTCGGTATAGCTGCTGTCGATACCGATACTCAGGTCTTTCGTACGTTTACCCTGGCTCTTTCCGTTGATGAACAGTTCGGCAGAAGGATAATTGGTATACACGAATACCGGAGTCACTTCGCCTTCGCGACCCGGCCATGTCCAGTGAGGCAGGATATGTAATGTCTTTTCCGCTTTGTTCCAATGGCTGCGGTACAGATAGTAACGATCCTTTGGAATACCGGCCAGGTCGATGATACCGAACAAGGAACTGTGGCTCGGCCAGTTGGTATAATACGGCGTCGGTTCGCCCAGATAGTCGAAACCGGTCCATACGAACTCACCGATACAGTAAGGCAGGTCTTCATGCTGGATAAAGTCGTCTTCCGGCAGGTTCGACCAGCCGCAATGTTCTACATCGTAAGAAGAGCTCTGATGATCGTCGTAGACAGCCATCGCCTTACGTTCAACCGGAAATTTATAAACACCGCGTGAACTTACCGTGGAAGCAGTCTCGCTTCCCAGGATGATTTCCTGAGGCAGTTTCTTATAATTAATCTGATATTTAAACGGACGGTAGTTGAAACCGGCTACTTCCATGACAGCAGCAAAGTTATTGTTCACGACAGCATCCGGGGCATCCATTCCCTGGGTAACGGGACGTGTCGGGTCTTCGCGGTGACAGATGTCCTGAAGGAAGCGGGCAATCTTGGCGTCGCCTTCGATCCACTGGTTGGGCACTTCGTTACCGATACACCACATAACGATACTCGGGTTGTTACGGAAGTTATGAAGCAGGTTCACCATATCTTTTTCCGCCCATTCGTCGAAGAAGAGGTTGTAGCCGTTCTTACATTTGGCTACGTTCCATTCGTCGAAACTTTCTGCCATCAGCATCATACCCATTTCGTCGCAGGCCTTCACCAAATCGGGAGCCGGCATATTATGGGAAGTACGGATCGCATTACAACCCATATCTTTCAGGATACGGATCTGGCGGCGGATAGCCGCATCATTGACGGCTGCACCCAACGGGCCCAGGTCATGATGGTTACATACGCCTTTGAAGACAGTCTTTTCGCCGTTCAGGAAGAATCCTTTTCCTGGAATGATTTCGATGGAACGGATACCGAAAGATGTCGTATATTCATCTTTCAACTCTGTTCCGTTCTTGTACAGGCGGCTTTCAGCCACATACAGAGCGGGCATATCCGGCGACCAGAGGGTCGGGGTGTGAACAATGAATTCCTGGTCGACCGTACCATTATTATATATGATATCGTTCAGCGGGAGCATTGTTTCAACCAGCATTTGTCCGTTCGGGTTACGCAGGCTGGTTTTCACGGCATATTGTTTCGGATCGGCACCTTCCGGAAGGTTTACCTTTGTGTTGACATTCACTTTGGCAAACTCTTTCTTAACGATAGGTGTTGTAACAAAAGTCCCCCATATCGGAATATGGGCATCTTCCGTAACGATTACATGTACATTTCGGTACAGCCCGGCTCCGGGATACCAGCGGGAGGACTCCGGCAGGTTTTCCAGACGGACAGCCAGCGTGTTCTTCTGTCCCGGTTTCAAGTACTTCGTAATGTCAAAATGGAATGAGTTATAGCCATAAGGCCAGTAACCTACCTCTTCGCCATTGATATAGACTTTGGCGTGGCTCATCGCCCCGTCAAACAGGATTGAAGCTTTTTTCCCTTCAGCGAACTGGGGTACTTCAAACTCGGTGCGGTACCAACCCACACCCACGAAAGGCAGACCGCCCGTACGGCCGGCATGTTCCAAGGCCTCCTTCTGGCCGTCTTGCGAAATAGCCACTTCCTGCTTATCGTTCTGGGAACTGAACGGACCGTATATCGCCCAATCGTGCGGAACCGTCACCGATTGCCATTTACTGTCGTCGAAAGCGGGTTTGATAAAGTCGGGGTTATCCTCACGGGTGAACTTCCAGTTTTTCTCCAGCAGGAATTCACTGCGTACTTGTTGTGCCGAAAGGTTAGTCAGCCAACCGAATAACGCGACTAAAATAACAAAATTGAATCTTTTCATGCGCATTTTAAATGTGTTTGTAGTTCTTAGCGCAACAAAAATAACTAAATTTGCGACTTTATCAAACTAAATCTACAATAACAAGTTACAGAATATGTTGATTCAATTAGCCTTCGTTTTAGTTGCAATAATTATCGGAGCCCGTTTAGGTGGTATTGGTTTAGGTGTATTGGGTGGCCTGGGGCTGGCAGTACTGACTTTTGTCTTCGGCCTCGAACCAACGTCACCCCCTATCGACGTGATGTTAATGATCGTAGCAGTCATTGCAGCAGCCAGTTGTATGCAGGCTGCCGGAGGGTTAGACCTGATGGTGAAATGGGCGGAAAAGCTGCTTCGTAAAAATCCTTCCAAGATTACAATATTAAGTCCGCTGGTTACCTATCTCTTTACCTTTATTGCAGGAACCGGACATGTGGCTTACTCTGTTTTACCGGTTATTGCCGAGGTGGCGACCGAAACGAAGATACGCCCGGAACGTCCGCTGGGTATTGCCGTAATCGCCTCACAGCAAGCGATTACAGCCAGTCCGATCTCTGCGGCGACCGTTGCCCTGTTAAGTATGCTGACCGGACAGGGGTTCAATGTCAGCCTGTTCGATATTCTGATGATCTCAGTGCCCTGTACGTTGGCGGGTGTCCTGGCGGGAGCATTCTATTCCCTGCGTGTCGGCAAAGAGCTGGAAGATGATCCTGAATTCAAAAGACGTATTGCAGAAGGAGAATTCACTACCCAGAAATATGAACTGAAAGATGTCAAAAACCAGAAAGCGGCCGGCTGGTCGGTCATTATCTTTATCCTGGCGACAATCGGGATTATCCTGTTCGGTTCTATCGAAAGTATTCGTCCGGTATTCAACGGGCAGTCATTGTCGATGGCTTATATTATCGAAATACTGATGTTATCGGCGGCGGCCATCATTTTACTGGCGACTCGGACAGACGGGATCAAGGCGGTACAGGGATCGGTTTTCTCTGCCGGCATGCAGGCGGTTGTCGCTATCTTCGGTATTGCCTGGATGGGTGACACATTTATCGGTGGTAATATGGCGGAACTGAAAGGTTCTATCGAGCAGATCGTTACAGCTATGCCCTGGCTGTTCGGTATTGCCCTGTTCCTGATGTCTATCTTATTATTCAGCCAAGCAGCTACCGTTCGTGCTTTGCTTCCTTTAGGATTAGCGCTGGGGATCTCTCCGTATATGCTGATCGCACTCTTCCCTGCCGTAAACGGATACTTTTTTATTCCGAATTATCCCACAGTGGTGGCTGCAATCAATTTTGACCGTACGGGAACTACGCATATTGGTAAATATATCTTAAATCATTCTTTTATGGTTCCCGGACTGATAGCAACCGGTGTTTCTGTATTGCTTGGTTTACTTCTTATCCAACTGTTTTAAGGGTGGCCGCCAGGCTTCCCGTCTGAAAAAAAGAGATTCTAACTACCTCATTCTTATCGTTTTTTTAAAGAAAAGGCTTATCTTTATCTCGAATTTATAGAAAACAGGTGTATATGAAATGGTAGACCTGTTATTATTTTAGTAAGGATTTTATATTATTGATTAAGCTGTAATACACGAAAAAAGAGTCAAAGACTCAGAGGTATATGATGGTAGTGGAAAACTTTATCTTGCCGGATCTTTTAGAAAGTATGCGCATTTCAACATCTTCTTCTCAGGAAAACACCCGGAATTTCCTGACAGATTATTCTATTGTGTATGCAGTATCCGGTACGTCATGTTTGAAAAACAGCGATTCCGAACAAATCATTGAAGAAGGGGAATTAGCCCTTATCCCACCGGGAGCATACGCTTTTTCCGAATCTGTCCATGATCAGAATCATTCCGGATTTACCTTCTTCTTCAACCAATGGACAGCACAGTGCATTCTCAAACTCCCGAAAGTGATCAGTGCCTTGAGCCTGCACCAACCGCCTGTTACCAGGCAAAAAGTATATATCATCCCCCGACAAAAGGTCTTCCGGAACTTTTTCAACGCCGTCCAGCTATACCATAACCTGGAAAAAAAGCTGAAAGAGGAAATGCTCCCGGTCAAGTTTACCGAGCTTATCTATCTGTTACTGAATAGTCCTCATAGAGACGTTGTTTTATCTTTCCTCTCCGAGGCTGCCGGTAATATGCCGGAGAAACGGTAAAGATATGCCCATGGGAAAAATTGACAAGAATATAAGTTATATTGCCATTCCGTTAGTCACCGATCTGATATAATTTTGCATTGTCAATTAAAACAATAAATATATGAAACCGATAGAACTAACAAAGACTGAATTCATTCAAAAAATAGGTAACGTTGAAGCTGACCCGAAAGACTGGAAATATGTAGGTGACAAACCTTGTATCGTAGATTTCCAGGCTCCCTGGTGCGGTTACTGTAAACGTCTTGATCCGATACTGGAAGAGTTCGCTCAAACATATGAAGGACGATTGGATATTTATAAAGTGAATGTAGACAAAGAAGAAGATCTCGAAACGCTCTTTAATATCCGCACCATCCCTACCCTTCTTATCTGTAAAACGGACGGGACCAAAGAACTCATGCTGGGAACTATGCCCAAACACGAGTTGAAGAAGATCATCGAAGAGAAAATTCTGTAAAAAGCCCCTTATAACAGTTTATTTACGAACTGTGATATGGAAACATCCTTGCTTGCGTTCGTGCTTTATATAACAACGGTCTGCTCTTTTCAGGTCACGAAGTACTGACGCAAGTACCATTTTAAGGCGGTCGTTGTCGATATTCAGGGTATCTTTCTCATTGATCTTGGTATAACGCACCCAGGAAACGTCAAAGGTTGTACCGTAGCGATGGGCTGAGTTCATGGAAGCATTGTAATTGCGTTTGCCCAGTTTCTTCACATCATCTACCGTACGGGTGACGCTGGTTACTTTTATTTTATAGAGAGATGCATTCAGATTATAAAGGGAGTCCTGAAAATTACGGCCGATATCTTCCAGTAAGGTTGCCGCTTCCGGAATCAGATAAGGGATAGAGTGTTTCAGTTCTTCCACTTCGTAATAATCGCCGGTTTGGATCTCTTTCATCTTTTTGGAAGCATGTTCGGCATCTTCACGGTTGCTGATCGGCTCTATCCCGATCTTTTGGGCAACAGCCAGCTGGACGTCATTCAAATCGTTAAAATCACGATTATAACTTCCGTTATACCAGATGGTTTTCAACTCGCCACGTTTTTCTTTACAAGAAGGGAACACACTGGTTGACACCAGAACAAAAAACAATATGATTACATTAACAGCTATTTTCATCCTTTTTAATTTTACGGAGGACAAAAATAAGAAAATTACAATACTTTGTTGTATGAAGATCAAAAAGAATTACCTATTTTTGTGGTCAACACAATTAATTAATAAGAATATGAGTACTTTAGAACTAAAACTTTCACTGATCGAACAACTCACCAAAATCGACGATGAGCAGTTGCTGAACAAGATCAAAAAGCTGATTAACCAGCATGCAGAAAAGAAGACGGAGAGATATCCGGCACAAATGACGGTTGAGGAACTGAAAGAGGTGCTGAAAAAATCGCAGGAAGATTTTCGAAATGGAAGATATATGACTACAGAAGATTTACGTAAAAGACATCCATTATGCGAAGAGAAATAGCCTGGTCTGATAATGCCATAACCTTACTTGATGACATTTACAATTACTATTCAAAGAAAAGTATAAAGACAGCAATCCGTTTATACAACAAACTTCTTGATTCGGCCGAACCTTTAAAAACATTTCCACAGGTCGGTCCTATTGAGCCTCTGTTAGAAGAACATCCTGAGAATTATCGTTCTCTGGTAGTCGAAAAGCATTATAAATTAATTTACACCATCAGTCCGCCCCTGATCGAGATACACGCCATATGGGATTGCAGGCAGGATAACTGGCGGCTAAAAGAAATGTTCCATCGGTAATATCAAAAAAAGACAGGAATATATTCATGAGATAAAGAATATTGCTAATTTTGCGTACCTAAATCAAAGGGAATAAAAACATAAAAAAATAAGACAAGGAAAAGAACGGATGATAGAACGTATTTATATTCTTGAAAGTGTAGACCCGGTTATTTTTTACGGAGTGAATAATGCGAACATGCAGCTGATTAAAACACTGTTTCCTAAGCTTCGCATCGTTGCCCGCGGAAATGTGATGAAAGTAATCGGAGACGAAGACGAATCCGAACTGTTCCTTAAGAAGATCCGTGAAGTAGAAAAATACTGCGAGGAATTTAACTCCCTGAGCGAAGATGTCATCCTCGACATTATCAAAGGAAAAACTCCGACAGTCGTCAAACAGGAGAACCTGATTATCCACGGAATGAATGGGAAAGCAATCGTTGCCCGCACCGAAAATCAGCAAATACTCGTAAAAGCTTTTGAAGAGAACGACCTGGTCTTTGCTACCGGCCCCGCCGGAACAGGTAAGACATTCGTTGCAATAGCTCTTGCAGTGAAAGCGTTAAAGAATAAGGAAATAAGGAAGATTATCCTGAGCCGTCCCGCAGTCGAGGCCGGCGAAAAGCTGGGATTCCTTCCGGGAGAAATGAAAGATAAGCTCGATCCGTACCTGCAACCTCTGTACGATGCATTGCAGGACATGATTCCGGGTGCAAAACTCAAAGAATATATGGAAAATAACGTGATCCAGATCGCTCCGCTGGCTTTTATGCGTGGACGTACGCTGAACGATGCCGTTATTATCCTCGATGAAGCACAAAACACAACGACGCACCAGATCAAAATGTTCCTCACCCGTTTGGGGATGAACGCTAAAATGATCATTACCGGCGACGTGACACAGATCGACCTTCCCCCTACTGCGACCTCCGGCCTCGTGCAGGCGATGCAGATACTGAAAGGTGTCAAAGGAATAGGCAAAGTGGAATTCGACAAGAAAGACATCGTCCGCCACAAACTGGTACAGCGAATCGTTGAAGCATACGATAAATTCGATGAGAAAAAGAAAGCGGAAACCGCTGCAAAGAAACTAGAAAAGAACAACAAACTATCAGATAAATAATCAAAAATAAATTGGTCATGAAGAAGGCGTTAGTTAGAACAGATTACAATTTCCCGGGACAAAAAAGTGTCTATCATGGTAAAGTACGCGACGTGTACAATATCAATGACGAAGTATTGGTGATGGTCGCAACCGACCGTATTTCAGCTTTCGACGTAGTATTGCCGGAAGGTATTCCTTACAAAGGCCAGATGTTGAACCAGATTGCTGCCAAATTCCTTGACGCGACCACCGACATTTGCCCGAACTGGAAATTAGCTTCACCCGACCCAATGGTTACCGTTGGTGTACAGTGCGAAGGTTTCCCTGTTGAAATGATCGTACGCGGTTACCTTTGCGGTAGTGCATGGCGTGCTTACAAAAGCGGTGTACGTGAAATCTGTGGCGTGAAACTGCCGGAAGGAATGCGCGAAAACCAACGTTTCCCCGAACCGATCATCACTCCGACAACTAAAGCTGCTATCGGAGCTCACGACGAAGACATCTCCAAAGAAGAAATCCTGAAACAGGGACTTGTTTCTGAAGCAGACTACGCCGTTCTTGAAAAATATACCATGGAGTTGTTCAAACGTGGTACGGAAATCGCCACACAACGCGGCCTGATTCTGGTAGATACAAAATATGAATTCGGTCACCGCGACGGAAAGATCTACCTGATTGATGAAATCCATACACCCGACTCTTCACGTTACTTCTACTCGGAAGGTTATGAAGACCGTTTCGCCAAAGGTGAACCGCAGAAACAGCTGTCTAAAGAATTCGTTCGCGAATGGTTGATGGACAACGGTTTCCAGGGCAAAGCCGGACAGCAGGTTCCGGAAATGACTCCGGCTATCGTTGAAGGTATCAGCGAACGTTATATCGAACTGTTCGAACATATCACCGGCGAGAAATTCAAAAAAGGCGACACAGACAATCTGTTGGCCCGCATCGAAAAGAATGTAACCGATTATCTGAACAATAAATAAGTATATATGAAGTACGGTTCGGAACAGATTTTACCTTACAACCGGGAGGAACAGAAGGGCACGCAAGTCAAACGCATGTTCGACTCCATTGCGGGCACTTACGATCTACTGAACCATACGCTCTCGTTCGGTATCGATAAAATATGGCGCAGGAAAGGCATTGCTTTCCTGCGTCCTTTTTCTCCGCAATCCATACTGGATATTGCCACCGGAACGGGCGACCTGGCCATTTCCATGCACCGGAAACTAAAAGCCAACCGGATCATCGGGGCTGATATTTCAGAAGGCATGATGCAGGTCGGACGCGAAAAGGTAGCGAAAGCCGGTTTGTCGGAGTATATATCGTTCGAACAACAGGACTGTACGGCACTCACTTATCCGGACAATTCATTCGATGCCGTTACCGCCGCATTCGGAGTACGTAACTTTGAAAATATCGAACAAGGTATTGCCGAGATGTTCCGGGTACTCAAACCCGGCGGCCATCTCATGATTCTGGAACTTTCCACACCGGAACATTTCCCGATGAAACAGCTCTACCCTATTTATTCAAAAACGATCATTCCATTTATTGGCCGGTTATTTTCAAAAGAGAAAGCCGCTTACAGCTATCTTCCGGAATCCATCAAAGTCGTTCCTCAAGGTAAGGTCATGGAAGAATTGCTTGCCCGCCAGGGATTTACCCAGGCGAAAGCACGCACCTTCACCTTTGGAATTTGTTCATTATACACAGGTTGTAAGGATGGTTCGCGAACCATCCCTACGAAATAAACAAATACTAGAAAAGGTTATGCAGAAATATGGTTTATTGGGATACCCACTCGGACATTCGTTTTCCAAAACTTATTTCAACCAGAAGTTTGAAGCGGAAAAAATAGATGCCCAATATGTGAATTTCGAGATTCCGAATATCAAGGAAATTAAAAATGTACTGAAAGAGAATCCCGAATTGAATGGTCTGAATGTAACGATTCCTTACAAAGAACAGGTCATTCCTTATCTGGACGAACTGGATGAAGACGCCCGCCTGATCGGAGCCGTGAACGTTATCAAATTCACAAAAGGCCTTTTCGGTAAAAAACTGAAAGGATACAATTCCGATATCATCGGCTTCAAACAGTCTATCGATCCTTTATTAAATGAAACACATCGGAAAGCATTGATCCTGGGGACAGGCGGCGCCTCCAAAGCCGTGTTCCAGGGACTAAAGCAACTAGGTGTCGGAGCAACCCTGGTTTCACGCAAACCGAAAGAATTTTGTATTACCTATGACGAAATCACCCCGAAAACAATGGAGCAATACACCGTCATAGTCAATACGACCCCATTGGGAATGTTCCCCAATGTCAACAGTTGCCCGGATATTCCATACGATTTGCTCACTCCAAATCATCTGTTATACGATCTGTTGTATAATCCGGATGAAACACTCTTCATGAAAAAAGGAAAAGAAAAAGGGGCTGTCGTTAAGAACGGACTCGAAATGTTGCTGCTTCAGGCTTTTGCGGCCTGGGAGATCTGGCAGAAATAAAAACTGAGGAAAAAGATATTCCTTTCGGATGAAATTTGAATTTCTTTCGAAAGGAATTTTATTTTCTCCCGGATGTAACGTTCTTGTCTTCTACTGCTTTTCCGTCATATATTTCCAGAAACGAACCGGTAAATGTTGCCGGTGCAGTTTCGGGTTCAGACGTTCCTTTATCGCAATCGTCTTAAAATACTCTTTCCACATTTGCTGAAAAAGCATTTCATCCTTATCCATCAGGCTCTCACTCAGAAAACCGGAAAGCAGATGTGCCTCCTTCTGTTCAAAGCGAACTTCGATTGTTTCCTTCAGATCATAATAATATCCGTATTCACGGCGCATGTCGTAAATCAGCCATTTCTGGTCACCGAAACGATCGTTCAGATAAGGAAGGACGAGCGGCAATACATTATATATAGGTTCGACAGCCGAGAAATAGGTGCCATCCACCGCCTTCTGAAAACGGAGGAACTGCATGATACGGAGACGCTCATTGCTCACCTTCTTCCATATTTTAGAAATCTGCAACACATCGGAGTCGCCAAAATTCATTTCTATAGACTTGGAATGGTCGATCGCCTTACGGATATAGCGGAATAAAAGCATGTCAATCTCCGGCAGCTCCGACAGCCAGGAGACCGTCAGTCCGGAAAGGGACAGTTTGGATATTTTCTTTTCAAGGCCTTTCCAGACACGGTCGGCTTTTTGCTTGTCGGAACAGATTGTCACCGTCTCCTCACAGAACAAAGGCAACGGTTCCCCTTCGGCCAGCAACACATCAGGAAACGACTTCCGGACGTAAGCGTCGAAGACGGCTGTCAGTAATCCCTCGAAAGTTTTGTCATATATAAAAGCAATCATGTTTACGGTACGTCTTGAAATTGAATTGTCAGTTGCCGGTCGTCAAACCGTTTACCCTTCTTTTGAATCAGTATATGGCGCACATTTTCCGGTGTCAGCTCGTTAACCGTCCGCATCGCCAGTTCGTAACAAGTAATGAAATACTGAGCCTTCTTCATGACGACACCGATCTTCTTCAATTGCTCCGAGCCGAGGCGGGAGTAACGGCGGGAAACGATGATCATCTTCGCCGATTTCACCCCGATGCCGGGAACGCGCAGAAGCAACTCGTAATCCGCTTTATTGATATCAACCGGGAACATATGCGGATTTCGCAACGCCCACGATAATTTCGGATCGACCTCCAGATCGAGTTCCGGATAAGCATCGTTCACGATCTCGTCCACTTTAAATTCATAAAAGCGCAACAACCAATCGGCCTGATACAAACGATTCTCCCGCACCAGAGGCGGCTGTTTCAATGCCGGCAGCCGGTTATCATAATCGTTCACAGGAATGAAACCGGAATAATAAACACGTTTCATCGTCGGACGTTGATACAGGGCCGACGACAGGCGGAGAATATCCTTGTCCGTATCGGCAGTCGCCCCGACAATCATCTGCGTACTTTGTCCGGCAGGAGCAAACCTCGGAGCATGACGGAAACGCTTCCGTTCCTCCGCACTCTGTAATACCCCCTGCTGGATATAACGCATCGGGGCAAAGACGCTTTTAAAGTCTTTTTCCGGTGCAAGCACCTGCAAACTTTTTTCGTTGGGAATCTCGATATTCACACTCAGACGGTCGGCATACAAACCGGCTTCGTTCACCAGCTCCTGACTGGCACCCGGAATGCTTTTCATATGGATATACCCGTTGAAACGATGAACCAGGCGCAAATCTTTTATCACGCGTACCAACCGTTCCATCGTATAATCCGGACTGCGTACCACGCCCGAACTGAGGAAAAGCCCTTCTATATAATTACGCCGGTAAAACTCGATCGTCAGATTGACCAGCTCCGTCACCGAAAGCGTTGCCCGCGGCAAATCATTGCTCCGGCGGTTAATGCAATAAGCACAGTCGTACATGCAATTGTTGGTCAGCATAATCTTCAACAAGGAAATACACCGCCCGTCCTCCGCAAAACTATGGCAAATACCCCAGCCAGCCGCACTGCCTATCATTCCTTTCTTTCCGGAACGGGATGTGCCGCTTGACGCGCAGGATACATCATATTTAGCTGATTCTGCTAATACTTTCAGTTTTTCGAGTACATTTTCATTCATATTTCACGGGGATATACAACACAAAAATAAGGAATTAAAAACTATCTTTGCGATAAAATAGAGTGAAATGTTCTTAGATAATATTCCCGTACATAATCTGGATGAAAGTGATTTCTTCGTCGCCGAACGCATCGAAAACTGCGCACCATTGAATTTCCGGGGATCACACTGTCACAACTTTTACGAACTTTTATTTTTCATGGAAACCGGGCCGGAAGAAAGTCACAGCATCGACTTCACCGAGCATCCGCTACAATCCAACCAGATTTTCCTGATCCGCCCGGGACAGGTACACACCATGAAACTGAAAGAACAAAAAGGTTTTCTGTTTGCCATCAACCGCGATTATTTCGAACGGCTCTGCCTGCATATCGAGAGCTATGCCGATTATTCATTCCCGGACATTCTCACCCTTCCCGGCAGCGAGGCTCCTGCCATCCGCCGGATAGCCAACCTGATCTATGCCGAACACGAAGGGTTGCACCGCAAAAGCCTGCTAAATTCTTATATGCATGCCTTTATCACCCACTTATTACTGCTACATACCGACACCCCAGGCAACCAGGACATCCGCGTCAACAGAGTGCTTTCCCTGATCGACACCCATTTTATCAGTGAACGCACAACCGATTTTTATGCCCGCGAAGTAAACCTCAGCAACAAACGGATGAACGAACTGACAAAAAAAGCCGTCGGTCACACAGTTAAACAACTGATCGACCAACGGCTGCTATTGGAAGCCAAACGCATGATAAGCCATGGTGCTTCGAGTTTCAAAGAAATAGCGTTCGATCTCGGATTCAGCGAAGCGTCTTATTTCACCCGTTTTTTCAAGGAACAAAGCGGATACACGCCCGAGCAATTCCGGTCGCTGCTAAAGAAAGACCTGTCATGAACGGACCTTGATCACCGCCAGGCGACGACGCGTATCGACAAACAGCAGCACAAAAGAAGTCAACCCGCAAACAAATAATCCGCACATCATCGGTACAACCGAATCATTTTGTAAGAAACTGACTACTGCCGAAAGGACACCGGTAAAGAACAATTGCAAAAATCCCATCAATGCCGAAGCAGATCCGCTGTCTTCTTTAAAATAAGCCAAACCGAGCGATGTCGTAGCCGGTAACAATAATCCGATTGGGATCAGATTCAGAAATACCAGTACCAACAAAGGAATAACAGAGGTCGAAGCAAAAGCGGTAATAATCAGTAATGTCCCGATCAACAGCTGCACAGCAAGCGTATATCGTACCAGCTTCTTCAACGTCATATATTTCAGCATAAAATTAATAATATAAGTCCCGAACATCAATCCCAACGAATTGATCGCAAAAATAATTGCAAACGTATCACCCGACATGTCCCCCTTCTCCATAATCAGAAAAGGTGCATTAGACACATAGACCATCAAACCTCCATAAGCCATACAGCCAATAATAGTGTAAACCATGAACGGCCATACTTTCATCACCCTGACATATCCTTTTACCATCTCTTTCACCGAAGGCTTCTTCGCATTCATCTCTCCGGATAATACCACCGGTTTACTTTTCGGAAGAAACAACCAGGTCAGCAGAATAGTAAAGGCTCCTAACAGAGCCATTGTATTAAACACCCCGTGCCAATGCCACTGTTTCAATAACAAATTCCCGATAGTCGGCGCAATAACCGGTGCAATTCCGGAGATGATCACCAACAGGGAGAATACCTTCGTCCGCTGTTCATTTACAAACAAATCATTCACAGCAGCACGTCCTACCACCACCCCGGCACAACCGCCAAAGGCTTGCAGAAAGCGGATTACCCACAACTGTTCGATCGAAGTCACATAGATGGAAGCAAACGAACTGACCGTATACAAAGCCGTAGCTGCCAGGATCGGATTCTTCCGTCCGTAATAATCGGAAAGCGTCCCCCAAAACAGTTGTCCGATAGCAAAACCTGCCAGGAAGATGGATAAGGATATTTGTACTTCACTCAAAGAAACTTGCAGGCTTTCAGCAATATCTGTAAAAGCAGGGAGATAAAGATCTATGCTTAAAGGTTCCAGAGCCGCTAATAAAGAAAGGACCAGAACCACGATTCCCATTTTTCTATTCATCACATTATTCCTATTAAAATTACCGCAGCAAAAGTACTTCCTTCTTTCCGCCCGCCTTTTACATTAATTGCACATTTACTGGTATAAACAGGAACTTCAGGATATTTCTTTTTGAATGTGGTAATTAGGAAGGAAACATGTACATTTGTACGTTTTTTAATTTACATCTTCAAGAATGAACGACTTACTTATTTTCAATCATATAGAAATGATACTGGCAGGCACGACTGCCGGTCTATTCGTCATCCAGCTCTTATATTATCTTGTCACCTATGCCCGCCCGTTGAGACAGGCTAAAAGAAGACAAATGCAACAGGGACAGGCAAAGCCTGCCGTTTCCGTGATTGTCTATGCCAAGAACGAATCAGAGAACCTAAAGAAACACCTTCCGGCTTTGTTGAACCAAGACTATCCGGAATACGAAATCGTTGTTGTCAACGACGGTTCCACCGATGAGAGTGACGAAGTTTTAAAAACATTCAAGAACGAATACGACCATCTTTATCACACCTATATCCCGGAAGACGTAAAATATCTGAGCCGTAAAAAACTGGCACTCACTGTCGGTATCAAAGCCGCCAAACACGACATCCTCCTTTTTACGGAAGCCAATTGCGAACCTATGGGTAAAAACTGGATATCAGCCATGGCACGCAACTATGCTTCCAGGACAAACATCATTTTAGGCTTTTGTGCATATGGGCATCACAAAGGATTTTTCCATAAGCTGGTCGCTTATGATAACCTGATAACCGGATTGCAATATATCTCGTCCGCCCTCACCGGAAATCCCTATACCGGCAACGGCCGTAACCTCTCATACCGGAAAGATTTATTCTTTGCACACAAAGGATATTACAAATCGCTCAGCCTGCATGCCGGCGATGACGATTTATTTATCAACGAATCTGCAAACGCTCAGAATACCTGGGTGGAATATTCTCCGGAAAGCATCACGGAAATGGCAAAGATAGACCGTTTCAGCATGTGGAAAGAGATGAAAGTATCACGTGCCGCCACCCAACGTTATTACAAAGGCTGGAACCTGACCTTTTTCAGAATAGAAAGCCTGAGTTATTTCCTTTTCTTTATCGCGGTAATCGCCAGTATCGTCATGGGCATTTTAGGCAACTGGCTGATATCCATACTGGCAGGATTATTATACATCATACGTTTTTCAACCAAAGCGGCAATCCTGCACAAATCAGCCAAACTCCTGCAACAGAAACCTGTAACCGGCTGGCTGTTCCTCCTGGAACTGCTGCTGCCCCTGTTCAATCTATACGTAAGAATTTACAGGATATTCAGAGGAAAAAACGATTATACATTCCGCCTGGGAAATAAATGAATTGAAAATTACTCAAATCGTATGCTCTTGGCTGGATCGATCTTTGTGATAAGGTAAGACGGACCGAGCATCATTAGCATCGATGCACATAAGGTCCCGATATTCAGGAGAATCAAGGAGACTATACTTAAATCAATAGGCACCGCATCCAGATAATAGATGGAAGGATCCAGTTTTATTATACGAAAATGAGACTGGATCAAACAAATAGCGATACCAACCACATTCCCCCAAAGCATCCCCTTCCCGATCAGGAAGAAAGAGATATAAAGAAATATCTTGCGGATACTGACATTGTTCTCACCCAACGCTTTCAGGATACCGATCATATTCGTCCGCTCCAGAATAATAATAAGCAAACCGGAAATCATGGTAAACCCTGCAACCGCAAAGATCAGGATAAGAATAACTACCACATTCACATCCAGCACATCGAGCCAGTTAAATATCATAGGATTCATCTCCTTTATCGAACGGGTAAAATAGGTGTTCCCATGACGATCCTGTTTCTCCACCAGATTGAAATACAGGTCTTCTGCAATCTGGTCCAGCTTATCGTAATCATCTACAAGCAATTCCAGCCCACTGACCTCATCCTTCTCCCAACCGTTCAACCGGCGGATCTGCTTAATGTCAGCCAAAACAAATAGCTTGTCATAATCCATAAAGCCGGTCTCGTAAATCCCGACGATATTGAATTTACGGGCACGGACATCTTCCTGGACAAAATAAGTCAGAATACTGTCGCCCAGCTTCAATCCCAGCAAGTCGGATAAATATCTGGAAATGATTACATCAGTCGAAGTCTTTTTGGGGTCTATCGTCAGCAACTCACCTTCTTTCAGGTTGTTCCGGAAAAAACTCCAGTCATAATCCGTATCGATCCCTTTCAATACGACACCTTGAAAATCACTATCCGTTTTCAAAATACCCATTTTAGTGGCATATCCTTCTATATGCTTGATACCAGGAAACTCCTGGAGTGCCTGAAGCAAAGAATCGCTCACCGCAATCGGCGTCGTTTCATACGAACTGTTATTATCAAAATTGGTGATCTGAATGTGAGAACCAAAACCAATCACCTTATTACGAACCTCTTTCTTAAAACCAATCACAATAGCGACCGAAAGAATCATCACCGCCAACCCTAGCGCTACACCGACTATGGCAATACGAACAGCAGGAGGAGTAACCTGACGATTCCCCTCCTTACTGAAATGAATTCTTCGTGCTATAAATAGTTCTAAGTTCAATTCGATTCAGTTGATTAAATGACTCTTCCCGGATAAGCCTCCAACGCCTTTGCCAGAACCACCAGTGCTTTTGCCAAATCTTCCTTTTTCAGGACATAGGCAATACGCACTTCATTTTTCCCTAAGCCGGGTGTTGTATAGAAACCGGATGCCGGAGCCATCATAACCGTCTGTCCTTCATATTCGAACTCGTCCAAACACCAGGCACAGAACTTATCGGCATCATCCACCGGCAATTTGGCAACCGTATAGAAGGCCCCCATAGGGATCGGAGAATAACAACCCGGAATACGGTTCAGCCCGTCGATCAGGAATTTACGGCGTTCCACATATTCGTTGTAGACATCCAACATATAATCTTCAGGCGTATCCAGTGAAGCCTCAGCAATGATCTGTCCGACCAAAGGAGGACTCAAACGTGCCTGACACCATTTCATAACATTTTCCTTCACCATCTGGTTCTTCGTAATCAGCGCACCGATACGGATACCGCATTCGCTGTAACGTTTGGAAACCGAATCCACCAGTACCACATTATTCTCGATACCTTTCAAATGGAATGCCGAGATATAAGGAGCACCCGTATAACAGAATTCACGATATACCTCATCCGAGAACAGGAACAGATCATATTTCTTGACAATATCACGAATCTGATCCATTTCCTTCTGTGTGTACAGATAACCGGTCGGATTATTCGGGTTACAGATCAGGATCGCTTTGGTACGCGGAGTAATCAGTTCCTCAAACCGTTCCACCGAAGGAAGAGCAAAACCTTCATCGATAGTAGACGGAACTGTTTTGATCACAGCTCCACAGGAAATGGCAAACGCCATATAGTTTGCATACGCAGGTTCGGGAACAATAATTTCATCCCCCGGATCCAGACAAGCCATAAACGAAAAGAATACAGCTTCCGAGCCTCCGGTAGTGATGATTATATCTTCAACATCGACATTGATATTGAATTTCGCATAGTATTTAACCAATTTCTCACGGAAACTACGAATTCCCTCACTCGGAGAATATTCCAATACTTTACGGTCAATACGGCGCATAGCCTCCATCGCGACCTCGGGAGTAGGTAAATCCGGTTGACCGATATTCAGATGGTACACCTTGGTACCCTTTGCTTTAGCCTTATTGGCTAGCGGAACGAGTTTTCTAATGGGGGAAGCCGGCATATTGACACCCCGCTGTGAGATATTAGGCATTACTTTTTCTATATGTTAGTTTAAAGTTCGGCAAAGATAGGAAATAATTGAAAATTGAAAGTTGAAAATCGAAAATTAATATCGGTTTGCAGTTAATCCCTCCATTTAATTTTCAATTTTAAATTATTAATTATCAATTTATCAGATTCCCGGACGAGGCGAATCCTTGCTCGCATGCATAGTAGAAATAAAAGCATTCGGATCGATCTCCTTAATTTCATCTTTCAGGCGCGGCATATCCTTACGTTCGGCAATGGTAAAGATGATCTCTTTTTCCTTTCCTTCATACATGCCCCGTCCGTGCAGGAAAGTACCCCGCATCCCCATCTTTCCGACAATCAGGTCTTTTATCTCCTGTGTCTTCTTCGATACGATAAAGACAGCACGATTCGGATTTTCCGTCTGGAACATTTCAACAACCTTACCATACACAAAAATAGCGAACCAGGAATACAATGGAACCGCCCAGTCCTGGAATACGATCAAGCCTAACATCACGATCGCAGAATCCAGTATTATAATCATATTACTTACTTTCAAATTGGAATTATTGGCAATAACACGGGCCAGCACATCTGTTCCCGCACTGGTACTTTGCGCCTTAAACACACAAGTCACCCCGATACCCAATATCGCCCCTCCATAGAAACAGGCGATAAACGTATCATTTTCCACCAGCGGTTCCGTTCCGCAAAAATAAGACAACGTATCCGTAAAGACGGAAATAAGCACAAACGTCACGATCGTTTTCGGTCCCGAAGAAAGACCGATTTTTTTCATTGCCAGCAACAACAATGGAACGTTAAAGCATAAGGCAGTAGCACCCATCGGCAAACCGTCCGGAAAAATGGAGAAAACACCTTTCGTCACATAATGCAAAACGATGGAAATACCATAAACGCCCCCCGGCACAATTTTATAGGGAGCCAGGAAAAGTACATAACTCAATGCCTGCAAAAAAGCCCCAACCACAATCAGAGAATAATCGACTGCATTACTCTTCAATGTAGCATTAGAAGGAAAACCAAGTTGTTTCATAATTTAGATTCAATCATTATTTGTTTTCAGTGCCACAAAGATAGATAAAAAAAGAAGAGACTACACAAACAAATTGCGTAATCTCTTCCACCTGTTTTCAACAATCGCGATCCGGGGAACAAATCCCCCCTCACCTTTTATATTAAAGGTTCAGTGCACGATTATTATTATTTGTCACATTCAACAATGTTACATATTTGCGATACTGATCGGGCGTCAGAACCTTTTTCATCAACTTCAGATTTCCATAAACAGCCTGATGCATCTTTTTTTGTTGCTGGCTTTCGCTGGCACGTAGACTTTCACGTTGTTTATCCAGGAAAAATTCATTTATATTTGCTACTTCACCCGTCTGAGACGGGGTTAATTGTAAATAATAACTCAGTTTCTCAAAGTTAATAGCAAACGGTTCTTTACTCACATTGTTCCGGTTCTCGCGTGCAAAACCTACCGTTGCACATAATAAAATGGCTGCTACAGCCATACCTAAACGTCTCATAATACCTAAACATTAAATTAATAAACCTAAACATGGAGGCCGCTGCCTCCGAATCTATCTCTCTTTTTGCCTTTGTATATATAACAAGATGTTTTATAACATTGTTCACGAACAGGTTTATTACTTCATCCAGACGATCGGATATCCCAAAGCCCTTTTTATTGCCTCCATCTCGGCACTATGCCACATCTCATGCTTGAAACACCAGGACAAGGCTTCGTACTTTATATTGGCAACGGGATGCTTAAACGGGATTGGTTCAAGGGGTTCTTTCAGGATTTCATCGTTAAGAGTCAGTAGGTTTGCAAGGCAAATATCGTGCACAAAACCCAATTGTTCCTTTAATTCCGAAGATGGGATAAAATTCCTTTCAACAGAACGGTGCAAAGTTCCCATGCCATTAAATATTTTATTATAACGGGCGATAGGTATCTGCCGTTTAACATCTTCATTTACCCCGGTTATCGTTGTAATAGCATGAAAATTCTGTGAAACCAACAGATGCCCGATCTGCCAGGCAAAGTTTGAATCCGTACCTTCCGGAATTGTGTACCAGAGCTCTTCTGGCATTTCTGAAATCAGACGATTTACAAAATTCCGTGCTTCAATGATTTGCTCTCTCAAAAATTCAATTTTACTCATCATAATGTTACTTTTTAAGTTATACATTATAATTAGTGAGTAACATCGTAGAGATTGTGACAACTCAGTCCAGAAATTTTTCCCAATAATTCTTCCGGGGCAAATCTTTTTCAAACTTCTGATACAGGTCGGCCAACCGTATCATTTTGGCGACTGTGGTATATTCTTTATCCAGGTCAATAAAAAAGACCTGTTTACAAATCCTGCATTTACAGGTTCCCGCAGGATTATAGAGCGGGCAGGTATCGGTCAGGAAATGGCTGATCTTATCAATGGAACGGGAGTATATCTTACGGACATTCTCTACCGACATTTCCATAATCGCTCCGATCTCTTTATGAGAAAGCCCTATATTCTCCTTAAAAATAAAAATCAGCCGGGCATCATTATTCAGGCAATGATTCAAAGCCGTCAAGCACCAGTCACATCTTTCCTTGACCCACTCCTTCCGTTCCTCATCAGAACCGGAATATTCGATTTCCTGCAAGGCCCTGAATTGTTCCAGCTTCACCAATGTCGCCACCTTTTCATTTTGAGCATACCGCGAAATAGTCCGCTTCGCAATCGTATAAATCCAGGTCGATAATTCAGAATCTGCATTGAATGAAGGCAGACTCTTAAACACCTCATACCAGACTTCCTGAGCCGCCTCCTTCGCAATCTCCCTGTTCTGAATCATCCGGTGGGCAATGGTTGCGACCATTGTGCCATAATGCTCAACTAAATCTTTGCGGTTTATTTCCATGGATGAAATGATTCGTTATTACTAAAGAGGCTTTTTATGGCCTCGGCACAAAAGTAAAAAGAAAAACGTCTGTAAAACATTCCTTGTTATTCATTTTAATCCGTCTAAACATTATCAGCCCGATTTTAAAAAATTGTTATGAATTTATTCCTAGGTTCCATTATAGAATATGAGCCAATGTGGCAATATGCCAATGTGCCAATTTAGAAATAATTGAGTTATCCAACTGTCAAAGTGACTCATCTGTTACAGGTTCATTTGCCGTCTGCTTTAGCTGACGGTTTATAAGCTGGTTCTTTTTTGGGCTTTAGCCACATTTCTCTCAGATAGAAAGCTTTAAGAAATGGGACTAAAGTCCAAAGAGATACATTCTTTACTAGTCCGTCAGCTAAAGCAGACGGCAAATAGACCTGTAATAGTCAAGTGAGGTTGATGACAGGATAGTTCACATCTGATAAGAAACGAACTAAACAATAAATTCAAAACACTTTCTAATCATCATATGACAATTAAGCTGTTTTATCCTTCACCGTTCACCTTACAAAAGCAACAGACTATCAATTAACCAGTTATGCAAATAAAATCAGGTGAACGATTCGGCTTAAAGGTGAATGCTTTCTCTCAATCGTTCACCTTTTCAAAGTAAGGCGTATCCGGTTGTAAACTAATCTTCCAATAATTATATACTAAGGTCAAAGCTTATAGTCATAGCCTTTTCGACGTAGGTCGTTAAGCTTGATGATATACGTCGAAAAGCTTAACGACCTACGTCAGCAAGCTTAACGACTCTTGATAAGCAATTACCGGACAGTATCTTTTGTATTAAAAAGAAATGACTTGTTAGCAAATATCCTGTAGGGCGATAATTAAAATACTACCAGCCAAATCGAATCAGGTGAAAGGTTGAAATAAACCGTTCACCTTTTTCACCAACCGTCCACCTCCATCAAAATGCAATAACAATCAATATATGAGCCAATTACAAACACAGAGGTGAATGGTGAACGATTTATTGCCACAATTCATTGGATAGTCAAATTCCTAACTACCCTGAACTCACATTTCCCTGTACCTAGCAGTCCCGTTCCATCGACACCTTCCGCTATTCCCACAAATCCGGTATTAATATCCGAGCAATAAAACGAAACTGTCGCTTCGCCTTTTTCGTCCGTAATGACGGAAGGTTGCCACAGCAAGGTATTTCGGGCATCCGGTGTGGATAATGACATATCCACTTCGTCCGGCTGGTAAAACTCACGGGAGGCATAGTAGCCTTTGGTACGGTAGAGATTATTCATTTTAAGAAGCTCCTCCTCTGTAAACTCAGGCCCCTGATAAATTTTATATTTTATATCCGTGACAATCCAGATACCATTTCGTCCCTTTGGTTCATATTTAATAAGCGTATATTGCTTTCCATTTACAGGAGCCAACCTTTTTCCTTTGTAATTATCGCCCGGGCTACCTGCCGGATGATGTGAATAACCATCATAATCATTCAAATAATCTTCTGCCGTAGCACATTCACAAACCCAAGGACCGCCTAAATCTTTATGAGCCAAACTATCCAACCGCCCCATCAATTTATCCCGGAACGGTTTGCGAGCTTTGCGGGTTACAACCACTTCATCAAGAAGTATCGTACTGTCATTGCTCACTATCGGCATATCGAGAACCTGCTCTTTCATCGTTTGCGACAAATCCATTATCGGATAACAGGACGGCTTATTTTTCCTGATACTGTCTATCTGCGGAAAATAGTCCATGAGTTCCAGTCTCGGCTTGAACTCCTTCGACAACATTGGTTTTACATACACATAACCGCCTCGAAGCTCTTTCATCACATCCGTGCCGATTGTAAAATATCCCACCGAATCCGCCCACACAAATGCTGAATTATCTTCCGCACCTGATACCTGAATCAGTTGTTCCGTACTTTGCGTCTCCTTACTTTTCTTCTTGCTTCCTATCGTCTGAATACCGGATATTTCATCTGACAAAAATATGTCACCCTGGCAAACCGGATTATATACGCTCCGAATATATCGTCGCCAGCCTTGCGTCAATAGAAGAATATCCATTGCCTGTATCCGGTCTTTGTTTCCTTCATCAAAATAATATACAGGATTATGGATTTTACCCCGTATCTGAGAGGACAGGTAACAATGAGTAAGGATATTCATCGGGGCAGCCGGATTTAGATACGCCTTATCGAACACGCTGATACCCAGATTTGCCTGTACCGGTTTTCCATTACCATCCGTCACCTTTATATTCAGCGTAGCCTTTTCTCTTAATGCATAGTTATCCTTTTCCGGTTCAATGCTGATATTCAGTTTCTTTTCCGGGTGAACATACACCAGCCGTTCTGCCACAGGTTGCATTGTTTTGTCAAACAAGGTAAATTCAACTATTCCCTGATAAGCAAATTCCGTGAACAGAATCTTTATTTTCAGATTATCTTTCAATTTCCCTTTAGCTACACAACAAACCATTCCACGCATTTGCCCCAACAAATAGATTTCTTGTTTAGGTAATCCGTCCGTCTGCGATATCACGAACTCCAACCCATCCTTATCCTGGCGGGACAATCTCAATGTCATTCCTTGCGGGTAAATTTCCGGCAATGAATAAATCTTCCCGTCTTTCAGTTCAATATGGTATTTCTTTCCGGCGGAAGGCGTAAAAAAGAAAAATCCCATTCCGTCATGAAAACTCTTGAACGTTGTTGCAGGGTTGTCATCCTCGTACAATGTACCTTCCACATCTACCGGATAGCCTTTGCCACCTGTAGCCTTGAAAGCCAACCGGGAAGATAAACCTGAAATCAGATTACCGCCTTCGGGAAAAAGGTCGAAACGCAAATTACTTTCCTCTCCCTTGTCTGTTCGTTGGTTATTCTGTGCGATGTTCTTTACTACTCTTATTTTATGGGCCGATAGTATCCCGGTCGTATCATTATGGAACGAATACCGGGTATAGCCTTCTAATGAATAATCCCCCTCCGGTAATTTTTCATCCACATACACATGCCCGTCCGCTATTCCGTTCCCGATAGGATATTTCTCACGCCATACCACGCTATCCTTGCTATCTACCATTTGAAGATAAAGCGTCTTACTCCGGTCTGAAAGCCCGAAAGACTGTGCGTCCAACTGGTAGGCTTTGAACCACATATCTTCTCCCGTTTCATAAATTCCTTTACTCGTTTGCAGATACACACACTCACAAGGATACCCCGACAACTGTCTGCTCACCGAGGCAAACAAGCTGTCTATATTGTTTTGAGCTGTTGCAACCAGACTCCCCAAAATCACCATTAGTAATAATAACAGACGATTTAACATTCCTTTTTCTATATAAAGTTTAACATCAGTTCCCTTTATGAGTCCTTTTCAAATAAAATTTATCATTCTGAAAATCAAAAATGACATTGAAATGGCGCAAGAAATCTAATCCTAAAAAACCGTCACTCTTCAATTGGGTATAAAAAGGAGTTGTTATAAGAGTCACATTTGAGAACTTCTCTTCCTTCTCAAATGTACACTCATATACAGACATGACCTTTACTGGTAAAGGTTGTCCTTTTGGGTTATATCCCTTTTGCAGTTGAATGTTTGTATTATGAATGAAACTTTTCACATCCGGATGGCTCTCAAAAAGTGCCAAAAACATCACATTTCCTAAATCAGGAATAAAAGAACCATTCAATATGGTATTTCTTCCCGTTATATCTCTCACCGACAATTCTGTATCAAGGCTATACATATTCCCTAATTCATCCTTTTTTATGTCGAGTTCACGATATTTATTCTTAATTCCAGCAAGTTCTTTGTTTGTGATATGCCGCATAAATAAATTCTGAATATCCAACTCGACAATACACGAACCCGAATCAGCCGGATTGATAAAAGATTGTATAGGATACATCATATCAATGCCTCTTGAAGCCAAATTACCAATTAAAGTTATTCCCGTATGAATCTGACTGTTTACAGATATAGTATCTGCGTTTGGTAGTAGCAACGCATTTTTCTTCCATTGAGGTCCATGGATATTTCAGACGGTACAAGTTGAACATTCAGTTTCTTTTGATTCTGTACAACAAACATACTGTCTAATATAGGAAAGGGTATTCCAGACTCCAGCATAGCTTTTGCGTCAATAACATTTTGCAATCTCACATGGGCCGATAAATGCCCACTATTCATTTTTATCAGGGGAATTGTATCCGACTGTGCATTCAACTCAGTCATAACCGGACTACCCAAAACTATCATTACCAGTAATAACAAACGATTTACCATATCTATTTTGAATAATTGTAGCGTTCTCTTCATTCTATTTTCTTATCACTCTGAATTCGCATGTACCGGAACCTAACAATCCAGCACCGTCAACCCCTTCCACCACTCCGGTAAAACCAGTATTGATATCGGAGCAATAGAAAGAAACTTCCGCCTCCCCTTTTTCATCCGTTATGACGGAAGGTTGCCATAACAAAGTATTACGGGCATCGGGAGTTGACAATTGTATATCTATTTCGTCCGGTTGGTAAAATTCACGGGCTACGTAGTAGCCTTTGGCACGCCAAAGGTTGTTACGACGGAGAAGCTCTTCTTCCGAATAAATAGGACCGTGATAAACGACATATTGTTCGTCTTCCACAATAAACCATTTTCCTCCATCGAAATATTTAGGTTTAATAATTCGATACGTTTTACCCTCTACCGGTTTACTTCGTTTTTCAAACGGAACAATATTTGCATTGGGACAATAACGGGGGTCATGATGTACCGTATATCCGTCTTTATAATTTTCCAAATGTCCTTCCGGACACACCCAAGGCATACCAACATCCATCTGTGCCAAACTATCTAAACGTCCCATAAACTTATCCCTGAAAGGTCTACTTGCTTTACGGGTAACAACTACCTCATCCAGTAAAATTGTACTATCATTACTAACGACCGGCATATCGAGAATCTGTTCTTTTACAGACTGAGAAATATCCATCGTAGGGTAATATCTCTGTTTCTTTTTCCTTAGACTATCGATTTGCGGAAAATAATCTTCTATTTCAAGTTGAGGCTTATGTTCATTCGACAACATCGGTTTCAAATACACATAACCACCTCGAAGTTCCTTCAATATATCCGTACCGACAATAAAAGAGCCGGTTGAGTCAGCCCATACATACAATGAATTTCCCTCAGCACCGGATATCTGAATAAGTTGTTCCGTCCCCTGCGCCTCTTTCCTCTTTTTCTTACTATTAATAGATTGTATGCCTATTATTTCATCAGACAAAAACAGATTTTCATTATCGGGGGCATATTCTATATTCCAGACATACCGCCTCCACCCCTGAGTCAGCAACAATAAATCCATTGCCTGCATACGGTCTTTATTCTTTTCATCAAAATAATAAAGCGGATTATAAATCTTTCCGCGTATCTGAGAGGATAGATAACAATGCGTCAATATATTTACAGGATCTGCCGGATTAATATATGCCTTATCAAATACACTGAGACCCAGATTCGTTTTCACTGGTACTCCATTCCCATCCGTCACCTTTATTTTCAATGTAGCTTTTTCACGAAGAGCATATGTTTTCTTATCCGGTTCAATATTGATCTGTAACTTCTTTTCCGGATGCACATAAACCAGCCTTTCTGCAACCGGTTGCATATTGCCATTAAACAAGGTGAACTCTGCGATTCCCTGATAAAAGAACTCACTAAGCGGCATTTTTATTTTAAGCCGGTCCTTCAACACTCCCTTTGCCACACAGCAAATCATCCCACGAATTTGTCCTACCAGAGAAACTTCCTGAGCAGGAGAACCTTCGGTTTGTGAGATAAAAAACTCCAGATTTTTCTTGTCTTGTTTGGATAGGCTTAAAGTCATTCCTTGTGGGCAAATCTTTGGTAAAGAATAACAAGCACCATCCTCTAACTCTATCCGGTATTTCTTTTCAGCATCAGGAGTAAAAAAGAAAAATCCCATTCCGTCATGACTACTTTCAAATAGGGTAACCGGAGTATCATCTTGATATAAAGTACCTTTTACCTCTACCGGATATCCTTTGCCATTTGTAGCCTTAAACGCCACACGTGAAGGCAAACCCGAAACCAGATTCCCTCCCTCCGGAAAAACATTAAATCGTAAACAATCTTTTTCCACACCCTCCGATTGTTGATTATCATGAGCTATATTTTTGACAATCCTTACTTTACATGAAGAGATAATTCCTGTTGTGTCGTTATGAAAAGAGTGACGGGTATAGGCTTCCAGAAAATAATCACCATCCGCCAGCTTCTCACTGACATAAACATGACCGAACACCATACCGTTTTCTACCGGATATTTCTCTTGCCAAACGATACTATCCTTATTATTTATCATTTGCAGATACAATGTCTGACTTTGATTGGAGAATGCAAAAGATTGGGAATTCAACTGATATGCTTTAAACCAAAGGTCTTCTCCAGTCTCATAAATACCCTTGCTGGTTTGGAGATAGATAAGTTCGGAAGGAAAGGCTGCATATTCTTTATTAATAGAAGCAACCCAGGCTTCATCGACTGTTTGCTGGCAAAAACACGGCAAACAGGTATATGTCAGTAAAAAGATGGTTAACAGAATGTTTTTCATGTACCCGACATTTTTAATTATCATTGCAGCCCCAAAAACAAGACCACAGCGCAAATATAAACAAAAGAAACAAATCTAATCAGGCAAGTATTAAATTCAATCGACCAATTTATATTTCTCATACGACGGTCTCACCCACCGCAAATAAACCAGGAGCGACACCAAACAGCATCCGGAACCTACCAGATAGGCCGTTGCCAGATCAGCATGCGAAGCGATAAAGCCGGCTGCCAGCATTCCGATTCCCACTCCGAAATCAAAAGAAGTCAGATAAGTGGAAGTTGCCGTTCCACGCAAATGATGCGGAGCGACATTTACGAAAAGACACTGGATAGCTGGGACACAAACACCGAATCCGATACCAATCGCCAGCGCAGAAGCAAAAAAGACAATTTCATTATGAAACAAAGCAAATACAGCAAACGAAAGTGTCAGAAACACCAACGCACTAATCGATACCAGATGTATCTTCCCGTGATCGACCAACCGTCCGGATATAAGCCTTGCCGTACCAACCCCTATCGCCATAAAAATAAAGAAATAACCGGGATTCGACACATTAATTTCTTTTCCGTACAGCACGACGAAAGAAACAACCATCCCATAAGGTATTGCACTCAGCAAATAAGCCAATGCCGTTGGTAACGCTTTCACCAGAATAAAACGATCCAGCGAAAAAGGAGGCCGTTCCACCTTCTCCCGTTTCGGATAACGAATCAGGCAGACAGAGCCGACACCGACCAACGCTATCGCCAGACCAACCAGCACCAGCGGATGAAAACCATACCTATCATAAACAGCAACCGCCACCAACGGAGCAAGCGACATCGCCAGATTAATCGTCAAGCCATAAAACCCCATTCCTTCGCCTCTTCGCCTGGAAGGAATCACATCTATCGCAATGGTATTACCGGAAACGGAAGTCATCCCCATAAAGCCACCCTGAATGAAACGGACAGCCATAATCGTCAGGACCGTAGTTGCAAACAAATAACCGGTAAACATACAGGCAAAAACCGTAAAGGCAAAGAGATATAACGGTTTGCGTGAAAAGCAATCCACCAAGTATCCGGAAAAAGGACGGACACACAGCAACCCTATCGAATAACTGGATAATGCTACCCCCACCTCCGACGGATTAATCTTCAATACCTCCACCAAATAAACCGGCATAGTCGGCATCAGCATGTAAAAAGAGAAATTCATCAGGAAATAAGAGATACAACACTGGATGAAATTCCGGTTCCAAAGCACAGGTTTCGTTTCGTTCATATCTTTAAGCCAGCTCACTTAACTCCAGCCAGCGCATTGTCTTTTCATCAATTTCTTCAATCACTTTTGCAATGCGTTCCGACTTTGCCATCAACTCATCGTTGCTCAATGTTCCGCTGCTCATAGCCGCTTCAAGTTCAGTTTTTTCAGCTTCAAGCGCAGGTATTTCTTCTTCCAGCGCCTCAAACTCCTTCCGTTCCTTGAAAGATAGTTTCTTTTTCTGTTCATTCTGAGGGCGGTTGTTCTTTTCAGGAGCAGGAGCTTGTTTGGGCTGGCGGGCAGCTTCGGCTTCCTTCTCCAACTGATCCTGTACCTCTTTCCAATCGCGATATTGCGTATAGTTACCCGGGAAATCCTTGATATCGGCATTTCCCCGAAATACCAGCAAATGATCCACTACCTTATCCATAAAATAACGGTCGTGAGAAACCACAATCGCACAGCCTTTAAAACTGCGCAGATATTCCTCCAGTACGTTCAGAGTCACAATATCCAGATCGTTTGTCGGCTCATCCAACACCAGGAAGTTCGGATTGCGCATCAGGACCGTACATAGATAAAGACGCCGTTTCTCGCCTCCACTCAGTTTATAAACATAACTATGTTGCTTTTCCGGTGCGAACAGGAAATAATTCAGAAATTGGGAAACACCCATTTTCTTTCCGTCTCCCAAGTCAACATATTCGGCTATATCCTGTACGACATCAATCACTTTCATCTGTTCGTCAAACTGCAATCCGTCCTGGCTATAATAACCGAAACGAACCGTTTCACCGACATCGAACCGGCCACTGTCGGGCTCCACCTCTCCCATCAACATTTTAATAAAAGTAGATTTCCCGGTACCGTTATTACCGACAATCCCCATCTTTTCGTAACGGGCAAATATATAGTTGAAATCTTCTACAATCTTGAGGCTGCCAAAACTTTTCGTCACATGTTCGGCCTCGAATATCTTCGAACCGATATAGGAAGCCTTGACATCCAGATTCACGTTTCCGTTATCATGCTGTTGTTTAGCTTTCTTCTCCAGTTCATAAAAAGCATCGATACGATATTTAGCCTTCGTTCCACGGGCTTGCGGCTGCCGGCGCATCCATTCCAGTTCCTTACGTAACAGGTTGTTAGCTCGTTCCACTTCCGTATTCATCGCCTCCATACGTTCCTGACGTTTTTCCAGATAGTAGCTGTAATTACCTTTATACTGATAGATTTGCTGACGATCTATTTCGATAATCTCACTACAAACCCGATCCAGGAAATAACGATCGTGCGTCACCATTAGAATACTGATATTGGCACGGCTCAGGTATCCTTCCAGCCATTCGGTCATTTCCAGGTCGAGGTGGTTGGTCGGCTCATCGAGGATGATCAGTTCAGGATCAGTGATCAGGACATTGGCTAGCGCTACACGTTTCAACTGTCCGCCGGACAGATGTTCCACCTTCTGATCGAAATTCGTAATCTTCAACTGCGAAAGGATTTGCTTGGCCCGTTGTTCATAGTCCCAAGCTTTCAGGTTATCCATACGCATCAGGATATCCTGCAAGTTGGAATGATCGTCACTGGCCATAGCTTCTTCATACTCAGCGATCAGTCGAACCGTCTCATTCGGGGAATAAAAACAGGCCTGAAGAACGGTTAATCCTTCGGGATAAACCGGTGTCTGCTCCAGATAACCGACACGCAGGTCGTTACGGAACACAACCGCCCCGCTATCATAATCCTCCTTCCCGGCAATGATATTCAGTAATGTTGTTTTACCTGTACCGTTCTTTGCGATAAGGCCCACTTTCTGCCCCTGTACAATTCCAAACGTAATATCTTCAAAAAGAACCAAATCGCCGAAGCTCTTGGTAAGTCCGTCTATCTGTAAATAACTGATCATACTGCCTTTTATGCTTTAATATGCCGGACAAAGATACAAAAATTCGGCGTAGGGTGGGTATTAAGGAGGAAGTGTTCGCTGCTTACTTAAACAAGAAGTTACAATTTTAAATAAATCCCAGATTATGTAATCACACAAATAATGAGGTCAAAAGAGTATAAATAAGACATTAGAAATGATTTACATAAAAGAAAAAGAATAACTCGCAATACAATTTCCCTATTAACTTTCTCTCTATTATTTCTGATAGTTTTATATATTTGTCTTTTAATCAATCTTGTTAAAACAAAAGAAATGAAAAATAATCAATCAGATATACAAGAGATTATGGAACAAATTGTTAAGTTCACACAGGACAGAGACTGGGATCAATTCCACAATGGAAAAGATCTGGCTTTAGCCCTATCTATCGAAGCCTCAGAACTTAATGAAGTTTTTCTATGGAAAGAGGCCAATAGTGTTAATATCGACAAGGTAAAAGAAGAATTAGCAGACATCATGAATTATGCATTTCTGATTGCTTACAAATATAACCTAGATATTAAGGATATCATTCTTACTAAATTAGCAAAGAATGCAGAAAAATATCCGGTAAATAAATCAAAAGGCAACGCAAAAAAATACAATGAATTATGATAGTCTATCATGCTTCTAAACAAGGATTCCTAAAAGATGTTTTTAATGGAACTATTGCGGATGATATAGATCACGCATTTGTTACGCACTTGGGCAGACATACATCTCCTAATGAGGTACAATCATGGAAAAACTCCATGATGCATATGTATAAAGTGATCAACACCCCCAACATACCTGATACCTCCAATATAGCTATCGAATATCAGATACCATTGACTTCAAAACGTATTGATTTCATCATAGCCGGACTTGATGAAAACAAAAAAGAGAATATTGTCATTATTGAATTAAAGCAATGGGAACAGGCAAAATTATCTAACAAGTCTGGAATTGTAAAAACACGGTTCCAGCACGGAGAAAGTGAAACTGCACACCCATCATACCAAGCATGGTCATATGCTTATATGCTAATCAACTATAATGAATTAGTTAGGGAACGAGATATTATTCTTTCCCCATGTGCTTTTTTACATAACTATAAACCAGATAATGTCATAACAAACCCATGCTATAAGGAATTTGTTCAAAAAGCTCCCGTTTTCTTAAAGTCTGATGCCCAACAGTTACAAGACTTTATCAAAAAACATATCAGATATGGTGCAAAAGATGATATTGTCTGGATGATAGACAAAGGAAAACTAAGACCATCTAAACAATTAGCAGAAGCTTTATCTTCTATGTTACATGGTAATCAGGAATTTGTATTACTGGATGATCAAAAGATTGTATACGAAACTGCATTAGAACTTGCCCGAAACTCCACATCAACTGGCAAAAAACACGTTTTGATAGTGGAAGGAGGTCCAGGTACTGGAAAAAGTGTCGTAGCTGTCAACCTTTTGGTACAATTAACAAAAGAAAATTTTTTAACTCAATATGTCTCAAAAAATGCAGCTCCGCGAGAAGTTTATACAATCAAACTTAGCGGTGATTGTCATAAAGAACGTATCAAAGACCTCTTTGTTGGAAGTGGCCGATTTTATGATATTCAAGCTGACATATTCGATACTTTAATAGTCGATGAAGCACATCGACTAAACTTAAAAAGCGGTTTTTATGGTACCGAAGGAGAAAACCAGATACTCGAAATCATACGTGCAGCAAAGTTTTCTGTGTTTTTTGTCGACGACAGGCAAAGAATCCATATTAAAGATATAGGCTCTAAAAGATCTATTGAAAAGTACGCAGAATCACTCGGAGCTATCGTGCACACAACCAAGTTAAGTTCTCAGTTTCGTTGTAACGGTTCTGATGGTTATCTCAGTTGGTTAGATAATACATTACAAATCAAGAATACCGCCAACATACACCTTTCTGCCGAAGATTACGATTTCAAGATATTCTCAGATCCGAATGAACTATTTGAAACAATAAAAACCAAAAACAAAAGGAACAATCGTTCCCGGGTTGTGGCAGGTTATTGCTGGGATTGGAATAGTAAAAAAAATACTGATAGTTTTGATATTATTATACCAGAATTCAATTTTGAAAAAAAATGGAATCTAAATTCAGAAAAAACACCTTGGATTATCGGAGAAACGTCTGTCGATCAGATTGGATGCATCCATACTTGTCAAGGTTTAGAACTTGATTATGTGGGTATCATAGTTGGAAAAGATATGAGATATGAAAACAATAAAATAATCACAGATGTCACTCAACGTTCCAAACACGATCAATCCGTAAAAGGTTTTAAATCATTATTAAAAAAAGACAAAGAGCAAGCTTTACAAGATGCTGATGAGATAATAAAAAACACTTACAGGACCTTAATGACCAGAGGGATGAAAGGCTGTTATGTTTATTTCTGCGATCAAGCTTTAGCTCAACATTTCATGAGTCAATTACAGCCTCAACAAGAAGAGAAAAAAGAGATTCGTATCGAACCTGAAGTCAACGACAACGTCAAATACATTGACTTTCTTCCACTATACTCTATCAAAGCTGCTTGTGGATACTTTGGAGAAGGGGATATAGTTGATGAACTTGGCTGGATAAAAGTAGAAGGATTAGGAAAATTAAATAGAAACATGTACGTAGTACAAGCCGTAGGTCGATCGATGGAACCAGCCATATACCATAATGATTATTGTGTATTCAGAGCAAACCCGGCAGGAAGCCGACAAGGAAAGATCGTTTTAATCCAACATCATAATTTCTATGACGCTGATTATGCAGGAGGTTATTCTATTAAAACATATAGTAGCAAGAAAAAGTTTGATGAGCTAGGAAATTGGGAACATGAAGAAATTGTTTTAACCCCCAAAAATCCGGATTACAATCCTATCATCATTAATGAAGAAGATGCCGAAGAGTTTAGAATCATTGGGGAATTTGCAGGAATAATAAAAGATTAAAATCAATACCCTGAATTGTTCCTGCACCTTACCCTGCATTCAAAAGATTTTTTAGTAAAAGTCAAATACAGACTACTGAAGATTCTCCAATCTCATATTGTTATTAAAATTTTAATCGTAACTTTGTCAAATCATAAAAATCAACATATGGAACCTGAATCTAAATACGAATCCGTCCCCCAAGGTTTTGCTTACTGTCTGAATAAACAATGCAAAAACTCTACGAAGTGCCTGCGTTATCTTGTTTCGAAACAACTTACACCGGAACGGACTGTTTTTTCGATCGTAAACCCCGATTGCACAACGCCTCAAGCAGATAGCTGTCCCTTTTTCAAAGCAGATCAAAAGGACAGGTACGCATTGGGGATCACTCAATTATTAGATGATCTGCCTCATAACAAAGCTGTTGCCATCAAACGGGCAATGAATACCCAATTCAGTAAAGGAACCCTTTACCGCATCCAGAAAAAAGAACGATTGATTACCCCTGACGAACAAAAGATCATTCGTATGATCTTTATGCGACAAGGTATCCATGCCGATCCGCTTTTCGACCAATATGTAGAGCAATACGATTGGTAAGAAATTGTATACTTTTTAGGCCTTTATTACTTATAATCCCCACTTAAATGGGTGATATTCCCCACACAAGTGGGCAGTATTCCCCATAGCAGTGGGGATAATTCCCCACATAGATAAAAATTGTGGGGAAAAAGACACAACAGAATACCTGTTACCTTCACAAGAAGAATATTAAGGATTATATGAAACTGACTCTCAATAGATGCTAAAATCCTGCGGCTTTATCACAAACCCGATCCTCAGCATGCTTTTAAACTGATTGTATTCCAGCAGGTTCTCACCGTAACCATTATAGTATTGCAGGAAAAAATACTGATTCTCATTATTATTGAATTTGTAACTCAACTCGACCTGCGTATTAAAACTCAGCCATGTTTTGCGTTTGGTTAGGATCACTCCACAGTTAAAGCGCCTGTTGTCAGTACGAAAATTAGTAGCTAACTGGAAGATTCCATTATATTTCAGCAAATCTTTGTTGTACTTCCCATCAACGATCGGTATCCAGGTCTTGAATTGAGCCTCCCAGTTTTTGTTTAAAACAATGGCTGTTGCAAATGTCACCTTGTTCCAACTGCGCGAAGCCGTACTGTCTTTTCCGTTCGATTCATGTTCGAGCATCAGATAGCCTTTTCCGATGAATTTATTATGATGGATAATCAGATGCCCCAGTCCGATCCCCGGATTGAAGTTCAGGTCGCGCATGGGCAGAGATTTCTGGAAAACATTCCAAAAGGCTTTCTGGGTGTACTGGATAAAAAGATAAGTGTCGAAAGGCAGCTTGCTTTTCGTCAGGCGCTGGGCAATACTCAACTGGAACTTCACATCCGAATTGGCAGCGGTCGGTTTATGCCCGATCGTCGTCCCGCCGATGAAATAATTATCTTTGAATAAAGTGAAATAAGGCGCTTTGTCCAATACCGCACGCACACTGTCCGCGTTATATTCCAACTTCGGATCCTGCACCAGAACCTGGGCAGATACTGAAACAAAACAGGAAATGAATAAAACGTATAGAAATACTGCTGTCCTTTTCATAAAATATGAATATATAAACCTTATAAAAACAAAACAAAGGTAATATCCATCAAGGTTTAACAATTCTCCCCGATTTCATGAATTATGGTCAATTCAGTTACCTCTTCTTTATTAATAACCAAATCTTAACTGGTATGTTCATTTTTTATATCTTTGCCCGCATGGAAAAAGTATATCAATATTACAGGGATACAATAGCTGCTTACACACGCCGCTCGGACGGTCTGAGAAAAAAAATGCATTTGATAGGAACAATACGCCTGCTGCTGGTCGCCGGGCTTATTGCTGCGATATGGTTTCTGAAAGCCGAAAACTGGATGGTGTTGGGCGGGGCAATCCTCTTATTCATCATTCCTTTCATCGGGTTAATGGTTTATCATACATTTTTGTCATCGCAAAAGTCATATGCCGATGCACTATCCGCCCTATGCAACAACGAACTGAAAGGGCTGGATTACGATTTCAGCGCTTTCGACGGGGCACCAGAGAAAAGTTCTGCCGACCATTCATTCAGCCTGGATCTGGATCTTTTCGGAAACCGCTCCATCTTCCAGTCCATCAACCGGACAGTTACTTCGATGGGAAAAGAAAGGCTTGCCGACTGGTTCATCAACCCGCTTACCGATAAAGAAAAGATACTCAAACGCCAGGAAGCCATCCGTGAACTGAGCGAAATGACGCAATTAAGGCAACACTTCTATGTAACCGGTGTATTAAGTCCGGGAAATAAAGGAGATGTAAATACCTTAAGCGCACTAACAGATCATAAACCGGCCTTCATTAACAGCCTGCTCTGGAAAATACTGATATGGCTCATTCCTGCCATATGGGTGATACTGATCGCAGGAGCATCAAGCGGAATAATCAGTTTCACCGGCATAAGCATATTCTTCGCCATCTCGTTCCTGATTTCCTACATACGGGGAAAACAAATCACAGAACTTCATAACTCAGTGAACAAGATGGAGAAAATCCTGTATACTTATTCTTCACTGATCAAAAGCATAGAAGGCGACCTTTTCAAGTCAACCGAACTGGCAGCGATCAGCAACCAGTTTAACGGGACAGACGGAACAGCCTCAAAGGCACTGAAAAAGTTATCCCGCAGCATCGGTGCGCTAGACCAGCGGGGCAGTATGATGGGATTCATTATGAACATATTTATTCTCCGCGACACCCGGACAGCCATCCGCCTGGAACGTTGGATACAGATACACGCCGAGGATATTCCCCGATGGTTCGATGCCCTTGCCGAGTTTGATGCCTACAGTTCGTTGGGAGGATTTGCATTCAACCATACCGGCTATATCTATCCGGAAATAGCCGACTCTTATTTCAAGATGAGTGGTAAAGCACTAGGACATCCCCTACTCCGCCGTGATGCTTGCGTACGGAATGATATTTCGATAGAGAAAAGTCCGTGGTTCCTGATTATCACTGGGGCAAATATGGCAGGGAAAAGCACCTACCTCCGCACAGTCGGAGTCAACTATTTGTTGGCCTGTATCGGTGCTCCGGTCTATGCTGACTCCCTGACTGTCTATCCGGCAAAGATGGTGACTAGCCTGCGTACTTCCGATTCGCTGGTCAGCAATGAATCTTATTTCTTCGCAGAATTGAAACGGCTGAAAATGATTATCGACCGTCTGCAACAGGGAGAAAAACTATTTATCATACTGGATGAAATCCTGAAAGGAACTAACTCGATCGACAAGCAAAAAGGTTCGATCGCCCTGATGAAACAGTTGGTAGCTTACCAGACTTGCGGCATCATCGCCACACACGACCTGGCACTGGGCGAACTGGAAAACGAATTTCCCAACCAGATAAAGAACTACCGCTTTGAAGCCGATATTACAAATGAAGAACTAACCTTCTCCTATCTGCTTCGTGAAGGGGTAGCACAAAATATGAATGCATGTTTCCTGATGAAGAAGATGGGGATAACGGTTTAAATACTTATATTTGCACGTAAATTAATAGAAAGGAGTCACTTATGACAACAATAGAACTTGAAGCCAGCAAAGCGGAATTGGTTCGTGAGATATTAAATATCGAAAATAGTGAAACCATCGGAAAACTTCGCAAATATCTAAGTAAGCTCCGGAGTAACAAAGAAGAGGCAAGTCCTTGTGAATATACCCTCGAAGAGGTTCGTCAGCGATTGGCTATCACTGGTAAGGATGCTATTGCCGGAATAGGTATCAGCGGTGAAGAGATGGAACAGCGAATGAAAGATATTATATAATAGTATGGAAATTATATGGCATCCGTTTGCATCAAACGATTTTGATCAGATTATATACTATTACCGGGATACTTTTGGAGTTAAAACAGCTCAAAAAGTCGGTAGTGTAAAATAAACTGTGTCACGCATTATTTATCTCTAGAAAACTCATCGGTCGGGGAACGGCCCGCGCCAAGGGGCGGGACCACCCGTCCCGACGAGCGTAAAATTACAATAATTTAAA